>JAUNSV010000013.1 GCA_030539055.1 Eubacteriales bacterium
AATCAAATCATTTGATTATAACTTCTTACTAGAGGGCGATAATTTACACTCTCTCTATTTATTAGAAAAAACTCACAAAGGTAAAATTGATGTTATTTACATAGATCCTCCTTACAATACTGGGAATAAGGATTTTGTTTACGATGATAAATTTGTTGATAGTGAAGATGGGTATAGACATAGTAAATGGTTGTCATTTATGCAAAAAAGACTAATTATAGCAAAAGGATTATTATCAGATAATGGTGCAATATTTATCAGTATTGATGATAATGAATGTGTTAATCTTGAGTTATTGTGTAATCTGATTTTTGGTGAAGTCAATAAAATTGCTAATTTACCAAGAACTATAAAAAGAGGTGGTAAATCTACAGATAAGATTGCAAAAAACCATGACAATTTATTAATATATTCAAAAAATGCTTTATCAACTAAATTTAATAAAATAATAATTGAAGATGA
This sequence comes from Eubacteriales bacterium, assembly GCA_030539055.1. GTDB lineage: Bacteria > Bacillota > Clostridia > Lachnospirales > Lachnospiraceae > UBA3633. The sequence continues at coordinate 463 of JAUNSV010000013.1, forward strand.
CCAAACAAAAAACTTAAAAGATGAGTATTATTCTGAGCGTGGAAGCTATCGGCTTAATCAATGTTTAGATTATGATTCATTACAATATAATGAATCAATGGATTATGAAATAGAAATAGATGGAGAAAAATTTTATGCGGGTGGTTCATATGAATATTGGTTGGAAAGACATAATGGACATCATAAAAAAATAGATTGGGTTTGGAGATGGTCGAAATCTTTATTTGAATGGGGATATAAAAATGGGTTTGTAGTGATGAAAAAAGGTAAGAGAAAAAGGATATATACGAAGACATATTCTGATTGCAAAATAGACAAAGATAGTAATGGTAATTATTGTATTGTTAAAAGTATGAATTCAAAAGTATATGACAGTTTATTTTATACTGACAATATATTTTCAAATGATAATGGAAAAAAAGAATTTGATAAATTAAATATTAAAACAAAATTTGATTATCCTAAACCAACTGCTTTGATACGCGAATGTATAAAAATGATTGCTAATGAAAATTATTCCACCATTCTCGACTTTTTCGCTGGCTCTGGCACAACAGCACAAGCTGTACTAGAACTTAACAAGGAAGATGGTGGAAATCGTAAGTTTATTTTATGCACTAACAATGAGAATAATATTTGTGAGGAAGTTACTTATCAAAGAATAAAAACAGTTATCACGGGTACAAGAGAAGATGGAAGCGAATATTCCAATGGAATCCCAGCAAATTTAAAATACTATAAAACAGACTTTATTGAAAAATCAATTGATAACTTAGATGATGAATTAAACAAACACACAAAGGAACTCGTGCAACTTGAAAATTATGTTGATATAGATGACAAAAATGTTTTGCTTGCATTTGATAATAAAGGATTAACTACACTCCTAAAAGATGCAGATATAAAAAAAATTCAAAAAGTATACATCTCAAGATTTGTAATTCTAAATAGCGAACAAAAGAAACTATTAAAGAATAAAAAAATTGAAGTCATACCAGATTATTATTTTAGGAAAGAATTAAAAGAGAAAGGATTAAACTGGAGATGATAAATTTAAAAGAATTTCAAGATAACACAGTGCAAGAATTAAAAAAGCTATTACTAACAAGCAAAAAAAATATAATTGTATTAAAAGCACCAACTGGTAGTGGAAAGACATTTATGCTTCTTACTCTCATTAATGATATGATTGATGAGTTTGAAGAAGACCTTTCTTATGTGTGGCTTACACCAGGGGCTGGTGATTTGGAAGAACAAAGCTATGATGCAATGAAAAATATACTACCAAATTTAAATGCTTATTTACTTAGTGATGCACTCTCACAAGGTTTTGAGAAAGGTTCTGTTTACTTCTTTAACTGGGAAATGGTTACGGGAAAAACAAATAATGCAATAAAAGAAGATGTTGAATGGTCTAATCTTTATGATGAAATAAACAAGTTTCACAGAAGAAATGGTCGCTTTATTTTAATTATTGATGAAGAACATAGAAATGATACAAAAAAGGCAGAGTACTTAATTAATAAATTTAAACCAGAGTATACTATAAGAGCAAGTGCTACAGCAACTAATTTAAAAGACTGTGAGTATATTGAAGTTAATGAACAAGATGCTATAGAATCGGGTCTTTTAACAAAAAAATTATACATAAACTATGATGTTCCAGACAATGAAAAAATTGAAACTGAAATTGATTTTTTATTAGAAAAAGCTGATAATAAGAAAAAACAATGTATTGAAGCTTATAAAGAACTAGACCTTAATATCAATCCACTTGTTGTTATTCAATTTCCAAATAACCAAAGTGATTATATTGATAGTGTAAAAGAAAAGTTATCAGAAATGGGTTATTCTATTGAAAATAAGACAGTTGCTATTTGGATGAGCGATTCTCACATAAATATAGAAAACATTAAAGATTTAAATAGCGAAGTATCATTTGTATTTACAAAACAAGCTATATCAACAGGATGGAATTGCCCTAGAGCAAAAATTCTCGTTAAATTGAGAGAAAATTCAAGTGAAAGTTTTGAGATACAAACTGTTGGAAGAATAAGAAGAACTGCAGAGGGTAAACATTATAACAATGAAATATTAGATAATTCATACATTTATACAACCGATCAAAAATATGTAGATGAAGTTAAAAATAATATATCAATTGCTATTCAAAAAAAGAATGTTTCATTAAAAAAAGGCTTTAAGAATATAACTCTAAAAAAACAAACAGCTAGTCACGAGTTTGTTGGTGAAGAAAACATTTGTAAATTAATAAAAAATTTTTATTTTAAAAAGTATGGATTAACAAATAATTATAAAGAAAATCAAGAAAAGCTAACAAACAACGGATATAATTTCTCAAATGAGGTTGAATGGAGAACATTTAAGGGAGCTGTAAATGAAACTGAAACGCTAGTTGCTAATGATAATACTGGTACATTAAAACTAAGAATGGTTGCAAATACAACAGATAATGGATTCCAGATGACAGATAGTGTTAGAAAATTAAAACCTATAACAACACTAAGTGAACAAGAAATAAGAGCTGTAATAAGTAATTTGTTTCATAAAAAGGGTCAAAACGAATATAAAGTTTTAGAACTAGAAAATAATAGTATGCTATATGCATTCGTAATAAATAATATTGAAAAAATCAAAAATGACATCGAAGAATTAAGAGGATATTCTATGCAACAAATAAATTTGTATAGTTTTATAGAAAATCCTAAAATTTCCGATTGGAGTATACTTGAAAATGAAAGTCTACCATTTGACTCAAATGAAGAAAATATAGAACCACTCACAAAGAATGTTTATAATGAATATGACAAAAGTTTTATCACATTAAATGCTGGTGTTAGGTCACTTTGTGAAGTGGAATTTGAAGAATATATTGAAAAATGCAATGATTTTAAATGGATTTATAAGAATGGTGATGGTGGTAAAGAGTATTTTTCAATTGTATATAAAGATGGATTAGAAAATGAAAGAGAGTTTTACCCAGACTATATTTTGGTAATGAATGATGATTCAATTTGCATTGTTGAAACCAAGGGTGGTGAAATTGCTGGTGAGAATAAAAATATAGATAAAACTGCAAAAATTAAATTTGAAAGTTTGAAACATTATGGTGAAAAATATAATATTAAGTGGGCATTTGTTAGATATTATGGAAATGAACTTAAATATTGTAATACTACCTGGTCAGAAGAAATGGGTAAAAACACCGAGTGGAAAAATATAAACGAATTTAAAATGTAGGTAAAAAAATAAAGACTTAATCATTTATTCTAGCTATAATTTTTTTTACAAGAAAAAAGAGACTTTTGTTAAATCCCTTTTTATATGTTACCAAAATTTTGTTAGTAATGAATTATTATGTAATAGATAAAATTGACTATTGATATTAATATAATCAAAAAAGTAATACAATTCTTTATTTTTTTATTATTAAATAAATATAAATTTATCCCTAAAAATAAAGCTATTAATATTGGTATTGCCATAACATTATAATTTCTATATGCAATAATATCTCTTCTCAATATAGCCTTTAATGCATGTGTCATATCGCAGGTTGGGCATTCAATATTCAATAAAGTTTTAACTGGACATCCAATATTAAATAGATTAAGTATAAATTGAAAAAACAAAATAACTAATGTTAATTTTATGCAATTAATAAAAAATAATAATTTGTTATGTACCTTCAGCAACATTAGCCCCTGCAATCATCATATTTAACTTATTCAAGTTAAATTCTTTAGTTTTTTTACCAATAGAAAATAAGTCTATTAACCATAATATTCCACATACTCCTCCTGTTAATAGCTTTAAAACTCCCATACCAGTTTCACCCAACATAAATCTATCTACTCCTAAACCTCCTACAAAAATAGAAATAATTGTCATTGTTGTAGGGTCTTTATAATCTAAAGTCGTAAATGATAAAAACTTATCTTCTGACAATGATTCAAGTTGTTTTTGAAGATAAAGAGTTTGACCTTCTGGGAAATATTTAGCATTACTTTGAAGCCATATTTGAACAGTTTCTTTTGACATAATGTCTCCTTTTTCTTAAACTTTTTAAGATATAATACCATATTTCAGATTAAAATGAAACTAAATAATAAAATTTATTGTTAAAATCCAATTAATATTTTTTTTGATAGATTTTACTTTCAATTATTAGCAAAATGTGGTATTATATTAAATATAGAGGTAGAATGTAAGTGAATGAAAGATTAAAAGTATATCTTGATACATCGGTTATTAGTTATTTGAAACAAGATGATGCACCTGAGAAAACTAAGATAACTAATGATTTGTGGGAAAAGTTCAAGACTGGTATATTTGATATTTATTTTTCACAAGTCACTATTACTGAGATGAATGAGTGTCCAATAGATAAGTTAAATGTATTGAAAAACAAACTTGAAGAAATACAATATACAAAATTGATTCTAAATGTTGAGTGCTTTAATCTTGCAAAAGAAATAATAACTATAGGTATATTAACAGAAAAAAGTCTTGATGATAGTTATCATATAGCAACAGCTGTAGTAAATGAATGCGATGTGATTGTATCTTGGAATTTTAAACATCTTGTAAATGTTAAAACTATTGATGGTGTTCGAGCAATTACACTACTTAAAAGATATAAAAATATTAATATTGTAGATCCTTTAACATTACTTGAAATGGAGGTATAGGTATGAATATAAGAAATAATTTTTCAGTAGATGATATTCATGCAATACGAGAAGAACAAACAAAAAAATTCAAAAGTATGACCAATGAAGAATTAAAAAAATATTTTGAAATGGAAGAACAAAAGTTTTACAATAGAACAGCGGTGAATAAAAATTAAACTTGACATAAGTTCTTTAATGTAGTATATTAATGCAATCAAAGTAGATTTTCATCTCACCTTTGCCAATTGACAAAGGCACTAAATTATTTTTAGTTGGGTGGAAATTAGTCCATCCATTTTTTTTGAAAGGAAGTGAATCTTATAGCAGATCAACAATTAATTAATGAAAAAATTCGTTTTCCAGAAGTGAGAGTGGTAGCATCCGATGGAGAACAATTGGGGATTATGTCATCAAAGGAAGCACAAGATTTAGCTTATGAAAAAGATCTTGACTTAGTCCTTATATCACCAAATGCTACACCACCCGTAGTAAAAATAATAGACTATGGAAAATACAAATATGAGCAAATAAGAAGAGATAAAGAAGCAAAAAAGAATCAATCAAAAGTTGATATAAAAGAAATACGAATGACACCTAATATAGATACTAATGATATGAATACAAAAATTGCTCAAGCAAGAAAATTCCTAGAGAAAGGTAATAAATTAAAAATTTCATTACGCTTTAGAGGAAGAGAATTATCTCGTATGAATCAATCTATACCTATGTTGAAAGAAATGGCTGAGAAATTATCCGATATAGCAATAGTGGAAAAAGAACCAAAGATTGAGGGAAGAATGTTACAAATAGTACTTGCTGCAAAGAAATAATCAAACAATAAAGGAGATAACAATGGCAAATCAAAAATTAAAAACAAATCAAGCAGCCGCAAAAAGAATCAAAAAAACTGGAACTGGTAAGCTTGTTCGTATGAAAGCAAACAAAACTCATATATTAAATAAGAAAACAACAAAAAGAAAGAGAACACTTAGAAAAGACACTGTATTAGATAAAACAAATGTAAAGGCAATGAAAAAAATTCTGCCTTATGCTTAAGATAAAATTATATTGAAGGAGAAAATAAAATGGCAAGAGTAAAAGGCGGAGTAAACGCAAAAAATAGACACAATAAAGTATTAAAATTAGCCAAAGGATATAGAGGCGCAAGATCAAAACAATACAGAGTAGCAAAGCAATCTGTTATGAGAGCTTTAACAGAATCATTCAAAGGCAGAAAAGAAAGAAAAAGACAAATGAGACAATTGTGGATTGCACGAATCAATGCAGCTTGCAGAATGAATGATATTTCTTATTCAAAATTCATGTTTGGCTTAAAAAAAGCAAATATAAATATGAACAGAAAAGTATTATCTGAGGTAGCAATAGAAGATCCAAAGGGGTTCACGGCTCTTACAGAAAAATCAAAAGAGATGTTATAATTTTATCCCTTGCAAAAAGCAAGGGTTTTTTATAGGAGAGAAATATGCAAGAAAAAATAGAAGAGTTAAAAAGAAAAGCCAAACAAACTATAGATGAAGCAAAAGATAGTAAGACTCTTGAAGACTTAAGGATTTTTTTGCTTGGTAAAAAAGGCAAGATTACATCACTTATGCAAGAATTGAAAGATATACCAAAAGAAGAAAAACCAGCATTTGGCAAATTGATAAATGAAGCAAGAGATTATATAGAAAATTCTATTAATGATTCTTTATTAAAATTTAAAGAAGACTTATACAAAAAGCAACAAATCTTAGAAGCTATTGATATAGGGCTTCCAGGTAAAAAACCAAATTTTGGTCATTTGCACCCTTGCACAAAAGCATATTTGGAAGTAGAAGAAATATTTCATAAAATGGGATACAAAGTAGTAGAGGGGCCAGAGATTGAATATGATGAATATAATTTTGAAAAATTAAATATTCCAAAAGCCCATCCAGCTCGTGATGAACAAGATACATTTTATATTAACGATAAAATTCTTTTGAGAACTCAAACAAGCCCCGTGCAAGCAAGAGTTATGGAAAAAGGAGAAATACCAATAAGAATAATATCTACAGGGAGAGTATACAGATCTGATTCTGTGGATGCAACTCATTCTCCTACCTTTAATCAAATCGAGGGTTTGGTTATAGATGAAAATATTACTTTTTCAGATTTAAAAGGCACCTTGTCTGAATTAGCAAAAGCTCTTTTTGGAAGTGATACAAAAACTCGATTTAGACCTCATCATTTTCCATTTACAGAACCAAGTGCCGAGATGGATGTATCTTGTTTTAAATGCCATGGAAAAGGATGCAAATTTTGTAAAAAAGAGGGCTGGATAGAAATACTAGGTTGTGGAATGGTGCATCCTCATGTTTTAGAAATGTGTGGACTAGATAAAAATAAATATAAAGGTTTTGCTTTTGGAATGGGAGTAGAACGAATAGCACTTTTAAAATATGAAATTGATGATATGAGATTGTTGTATGAAAATGATATAAGATTTTTGAAACAATTTTGAGAGGAATGTATGAAAACATCTATTAAATTTTTAAAAAGATTTGTACCAAAATTGGAAGTAAATAATGAAGCAGAAGATAGAGATTTTGCAGAGAGAATTACTTTAAGTGGTACAAAAGTAGAAACATATAAAAGATTAAATACGAATATTGAAAAAGTAGTTGCTTGCCGTTTGATTAAAGTTGAAAAGCACAAAGATGCAGATAAACTTTTTGTTTGTATGTGTGATATAGGCACAAATGGAAATATACAAATAGTAACAGGAGCAGATAATATATACGAGGGTATGATGTGCCCTTGTGTATTAGCTGGTGGAAAGGTACCAGCTTCTGCACACGATGATAAAATCCCAGAGAATGGTTATACTATAAAAAAAGGGACACTTCGTGGCATAGAATCTAATGGTATGCTTTGCTCTATTCAAGAATTAGGAGTAGAAAAAGACTTATTCCAAGACTTAGTAGATGGAATATTTGATTTAAAAGAATTCAATTGTTCACCAGGAGATGATATTAGCAAAGTGATGGGTTTAGATAATACTTTTTATGATTTTGAAATCACTTCAAATAGAGTAGATTGTTATTCTACACTAGGTATAGCAAGAGAAACATCAGCTACATTTGGTTTAGATTTTATAAAAGCAAAAACAATTGTAAAATCAAATACAAGTGAAAAAAATTATATTGATATAGAAATTAAAGATAAAAACAAATGCTCTATATATGCTTCAAGACTAGTAAAAAATATTAAAATAGAAAAATCACCAATGTGGATGCAAGAATTACTACGCTCTGTCGGCATTAGACCAATCAATAACATAGTTGATATAACAAACTATGTAATGATGGAGTATGGTTATCCAATGCATGCTTATAATTATGATTCAATTAAAGATAAAAAAATTATTATTAAGTGTGCTCAAAAAAATGAAAAATTCACAACACTTGATGATAAAGAGTATCAATTAGATGAAGACACTTTGTGTATTTGTGATAATAATGGCATAATAGGTCTTGCTGGAATTATGGGTGGCGAGAACTCGATGATAACAAATGATACAAAAAATTTACTTCTTGAGTGTGCAAATTTTGATGGTACTAATATTAGGCTTACATCCAAAAAAATTGGTATTAGAACAGAAGCATCAAATCTTTTTGAAAAAGGATTAGATAAATATTTATCGCTTGAGGCAATAGATAGAGCTTGCGAATTGATTGAAGAATTAAATGCAGGAGAAGTGTGCAAGGAAAAAATAGTAGCATATATAGATGATAAAGGTAATAATCAATTAATAGATGAAAGCATAAATAAATTAAATGCACCAATAAATCAAATTACAGTATCAGCAAAAAAAATAAATTCAATACTAGGCACTAGTATTGAAAAAGAAAAAATGAAAGATATTTTAGATAAAATAGAACTATTCACCAAAATAGATGATGATAATTTGATAATAGATGTGCCATCTTGGAGAAAAGACATACATATAGATGCAGACATTGCAGAGGAAGTAATACGCTTTGTAGGATATGATAAAATAGAAGAAACTTACCCAAATACAAATATATCTCCAGAACTAAAATCAAAAAAAGAAAAAACACTCGATAAAGCATATGATATAGCTTTGCATTCTGGCTTTAGTGAAGCAAAAAATTACAGTTTTGAGTCTAAAAAAGTATATGATAAATTGTGTTTTGAAGAAGATGCCATAGAAAGAGATACAATAAAAATTTTGAATCCACTAGGCGAAGATTTTTCTCAAATGCGTACACAATTAATCAATGGAATGATGCTATCATTATCATTTAATTACAGAAATAAAAATAAAGATGTAAAATTATTTGAAATAGCAAAAAAATATGTAAAAACAAATCCAAATGAAGATATTATTTCTACACTACCTATAGAAACAAATATTTTGTCACTTGGTGCTTATGGCAATATAGACTTTTTGATAATGAAAGGCATAATAGAAGAATTATTAATAAGCTTAGGTATAAAAAGAAAAGCAAAATATATTATTTGTGATCACACAAAAAGACCTTATTATCATCAAGGAAGATGTGCCGATGTGTTTATAGGAAAAGAATTAGTTGCGCACTTTGGAGAAATTAATAAAAACGTTTCTGATAATTATGATATTGATAGAAGAGTTTATATTTCACAAATTAATATAGATATTTTAGAAAAATTATCTAATTTTGATTGCTATTATAAACCAATACCAAAATATCCAGAAATTAGCAGAGATCTTTCACTAATTGTACCATTTGATAAAAAAGTAGAATTGATAGAGAGCATAATAGAAAAAAATGGTAGTAAATTATTGGAAAGTTTTAAATTATTTGACATATATGAGGGCACACAATTAAAAGAGGGTTTCAAATCTATAAGTTATTCGTTATCATTTAGGTCAAATGACCATACTCTTGTAGATGAAGAAGTAGATACAATTATTCAAAAAATAATAGGAGATCTATCACAAAATGGCATTGAGCTTCGTAAATAAAAAGTGGATAAATATATTTTTGTGTGTAATATTAATTTTTATTTTTAATGCGTATACTTTTTCTTCTCAAATAATAAATAATATAAAAGTAGTTCCAAAAATAGAAAGTAAAGAAATACAAATTAAAACAAAAACTTATTTTGAATCATCAAAAATATATTTACTTCATTCAACAACAAATGCTCAATGTTTATCAATGATAATTAATGATAAAAATAATAATGTAATTATTTTTGATGGAGGCTGGGAAGAGGATATAAACCATTTATCGGAAGTTATTAATTCACTTGGTGGCGTTGTAAGAGCTTGGTATATTACTCATAAGGATTCTGATCATTATGGAGCATTAAAAGCATATAAAAAATTAACTACAAAACCATTTAAAGTAGAAAATATTTATGAAGACCCACGAATGCCATTATTTGATTCTTTTTCTGATACAAGTATAGCATTATTGAATAATCCATATATTGCGAGTGAAGATGTAGTAAATAATTCTTGTTCTGTATATAAAGTAATATTAGAGGGGAAATCAATACTTATTCCAGGCGACTTAGGAATTATGGGTGCACAAAATTTATTAAAGAATGTAGACCCTTTATTATTGAAAAGTGATTTTTTACAAATGCCACATCATGGAGCACATTATACTATGCATGAGTTTTATAGTATAGTAAGCCCCAAGGTATGCCTTTGGCCAACCTACAACAACTCGTATTATTCAAATGAAAATGTTATGAGAACAAAACAATATATGAATCAAATTGGAGTAGAAGATAATTTTCATATAGATATTGAAGACATAATCATACAATAAAAAACCGACCCAATAGGCCGGAAAAAAATTTATTTTAATGTAGATACAGCTTTTGTAATTCTTGATACTTTTCTGCTTGCATTATTTTTATGAATGACACCTTTTGATTTAGCCATATTTATTTGTTTTGTAGCTTCTTTAAGAATTGCTTCAGCTTCTGTTTTATTTCCATCATTCACTAATTTTTCTACTTTTTTAATAAAAGTTTTTACTTTAGTATTAATCGCTTTATTTCTATCTGTTTTAGTTTTTGTAACACTAATACGCTTTTTAGCAGATTTAATATTAGCCATTTTATGCTCCTTTCAGCAATATTTATAAACAATTGTTTTATTATAATAATTTATTAAAAGAATGTCAAGTAAATTTATAAAAATAAGGAAAAAATAAATTGATAAATTTTATTAGTGGTGGGTGTAAAAACGGAAAGTCAACATTTGCAGAAGACCTTGCATATAAAATATCCAATAACAAAAAAATATATTATATAGCTACTATGATTCCATATGATAAAGAGGATTTTTTTCGTATAAAAAAGCATAAAGAGAATAGACAAAATAAAAATTTTATAACTATAGAAGAGCCATTCTTTTTGTCAAATATATTAAAAAAAGAAATAGACTTAAATGCAACATTTTTGATAGATAGTATAACAGCATTAGTATTAAACCATTATTTAAAAAAGAAAAATGAAGATAGTTTAAACAAAATAAAAATTATTTTAAAAAAAGACCTAGAGTATTTTTCAAAAAATGTTAGAAATACAATTTATGTATCAGATTACATATACAGTGATGCTATACAATACGATAATTTTACAGAAAAGTATAAAAAGCTTTTATCATCTATAGATAAGTATATTGTAAAAAAAGCTAATAATGTGTATGAAGCATCATTTGGAATAGTAAAACAAATAAAAAAGAGTGACTAATTAGCCACTCTTTTTTAATATTTATTTTATTGTAATTCTTCCCTCACCATCAAGCTTAGAATAGTTTGTTGTTCCCTCTGCTTTCAAATAATCTACAAATACATCTACATCTGGTAGTACAGAATCTTTTAATACATTTGATCCTTTAAACATAGAGTATCCATCACCACCATTTTTTAGCATATAATTGTGAGATGCAACTTTATACATTTTTGTAAGATCTAAGTCTTCGCCATTTACTTTAATATCACTTGCTCTGTATTCACCACTTACAGATAAGAAATTTCCTTTTTCATCTAATACTACAGATGATGGAATTTGAGAATTGATAGTATAAGTGATACCAGATATTTGCAAGAAACCACCACTTTCTTCTGGATATTTTGAGCAAGATAGTTCCAAAGCATCTTTTATTACTTGACCATTTACTTCTACTAAGCAACCCATATTATTGAATGGAAATACAGTAAGTGCTGTTTCGTATGTTATATCACCAGCTGGTATTTCTGCTCTTATACCACCACCATTTACCAATCCTATATCGCCACCTAGTACTACTCTATAAGCATCTGAAGCTAAGTCACCTAGGTTTGTTTCACCATTACGAACCTTTCTATTGCCATCTTTATCTTTTGTTGTAAGAAGAAAACCACTTTTTCCTATAACTGCTTGAAGAGACTCTTTAAATTTATCCATAATAGAAACTATAAAATCATTTGTACTCTTATCATAAGCATTGCCATTTTTATTAAAGCCATCAGGCATTGATTCATCCTCTTTTAATGTTTTTGGGTCTGGTGCTGTAGTGCCGTCTTTCATATTTACTTTATTTATTAATTTAGTTGATAATGTGCCATCCTTTGTAATAGTAAGTTCTCCAATATTTGCTAATTTAGTACCAGTTTGAGTGAGTATTACATCTTTTCCATCTTTATCTTTTATAATTGTACCTGGTACTACTTCATGTGAGTGCCCATCTATGAAAGCATCAATACCAGATAGTTTTGATATAAGAGTATTTGATGACCACCTAGCTGTAGAACCCTCGTTACCCATATGCCCTACTAAAATAACAAAATCAGCTTCTTTTCTTGCATCATTAATAGCATTTTGGATTGAATTATATAATGCATTGCCATTTTCATCTTCACAAAATCCATAAATATAATTTCCTTTATCATCTTGAAAATAAGTAGGAGTAGATTTTGTGAGTGATTCTGGTGTAGTAGCACCAACTAAAGCAACTTTAAAATTGCCAAAAGAAAAAACCTTATAAGGGTCAAATAAAGGTTTGTTTGTTCTTGTATCCATAATATTAGCACTGTATACATGACAATTGAGTTCTGATGCTCTTTCTATTAAATTATTCATACCATAATCAAATTCGTGGTTGCCACAAGTAGCAAAATCAAAACCTACTTTGTTCATAATTTTTACAATATCTTCACCACTAGAAAGTGTGCCTATAGGTGCTCCTTGCAAAAAATCTCCAGCATCAATTAAAATAGTATAAGGCGTTTTTGATAAAGATTGATTTTTGTATTCTGCTAAAGATGCATACCCAATATTGTCATCTACACCACAATGAATATCATTTGTGTACAAAATAGCAATATCATTGTCATTTGTTTTTACTATTGCTTCAGTTGTTTCACTAACAGCTTCAGTAGTTTTACTAGTTTCTATAACTTTATTTTGTGAACAAGACATAATTACAAAAGACAAAATAATAGTTAAAGAAATTGATAAAATACTTTTTAGTAATTTAAATTTCTTCATAACACGCTCCTTTTTTTATTTTTTTCTTAATGTTATCACAAAATAATCAAAAAGTAAAGTTGACAAACAATTAGATTTGTTGTAAAGTAAAATGTTTTTGTAAAAGGATTAGAAAGGAATAAAAATGTCAAATGCTTTGGTAATTGTGGAATCACCCGCAAAAGTAAAAACTATTTCAAAATTTTTAGGAAAAAAATATATAATAGATGCTTCCTTGGGACATATAGTAGATTTACCAAAATCAAAAATGGGTATAGATTTAAATGAAGATTTCAATATCCATTATATTACAATACGAGGAAAGGGTGAATTATTAAAAAAATTAAAAAAAGAAGCAAGTAAATCTGATGAAATATATCTTGCAACAGACCCCGATAGAGAGGGCGAAACTATTTCTTGGCATTTAAAAAATGTACTTAAAGAAAAAGACAATTCTAAAAAAGTATACCGTATTTCTTTTAATGAAATCACAGAGAAAGCAGTAAAAGAAGCAATTAAAAATCCAAGAGATATAGATATGAATTTAGTGGATGCTCAACAAGCAAGAAGATCAATGGATAGAATAGTAGGATATTCTATAAGCCCTATTCTTTGGGCAAAAATCAAAAGAGGATTATCGGCAGGTAGAGTTCAATCTGTAGCATTGAAGATGATATGCGACCGAGAAAAAGAAATAAATGAATTTGTACAACAAGAGTATTGGACATTGAATGCTTTATTAAATAAAAATAGCGAAGTAGTAGATACATCTTTCTATGGAAGTAAAAACAATAAAATAGCTTTAAATAGTGAAGAAGATGTAGAAAAAATAATAAAAGAAATAGAAAAAGAGGAATTTATAGTTAAGGAAGTAAATTTTTCTACAAGACAAAGAAAGGCTCCACTCCCTTTTATTACATCATCTTTGCAACAGGAAGCTGGTTCAAAATTTTCATTCCCAGCAGCAAAAACTATGCGTATTGCTCAAAAATTGTATGAGGGAGTTGATATTAAAGGGAAAGGACATATTTCTCTAATAACATATTTGAGAACAGATTCAACAAGAATTTCTGATTATGCTATAGAAATGAGCTCTAATTTTATTAAAGAGAACTATGGCGAAAAATATTTATCAAATAATATTAATCAAGCTAAAAATAAAAATTCTAAAGTTCAAGATGCACATGAAGCTATTAGACCTACATATATAGATATTTTACCATCTAAAATAAAAGACTCGCTTCAAAGAGATGAATACAGATTATATGACTTAATATGGAGAAGATTTATTGCCTCTCGTATGACAAATGCTGAGTACTCTACTTCATCATATAAATATGAAGCTGGTGAATATATTTTTTCTTCTAATCATTCAAAATTGGACTTTGAGGGCTTCTTATTAATTTATGATAATGACTTAGTATCAAAAGAAAAAAAAGTTAAATTTCCTAATTTTGAAAAAGGAGATGTATTAAAATTAAATAAATTTGAAAAAACACAGCACTTTACAGATTTCCCACCACATTTCACAGAGAGTTCCCTCGTAAAAGCTCTTGAAGAGAATGGTATAGGAAGACCCTCTACTTATGCACCTACTATTCAAACAATAATTAAAAGAAGATATATTACAAAAGAAAAAAAGAATATTTTTGTAACAGAGCTTGGACAAGCAGTAAATAGTTTTATGGAAAAATCTTTTGATAGTATTATTGATGAGCAATTTACAAAAAAGCTTGAAGAGGAGCTTGATCAGGTAGAAGAGGGAACTAAAAATTGGAAAGATGTATTAAGAGAATTTTATCCAAAATTCAAATTATCACTAGATAAAGCTGTTATAGAAGCAGAAAAAATAGAAATAAAAGATGAAGAGACTGATATTAAATGTGAGAAATGTGGAAGAAATATGGTTATAAAATATGGACCTTTTGGAAAATTCTTAGCTTGCCCTGGTTTTCCAGATTGTAAAAATACTAAAGTTTATTTAGAAAAAACAGGTTTAAAATGCCCAAATTGTAATAGCGAGATAATTAAACTAAGAACAAAAAAAGGGCGTATTTTTTATGGATGTGAAAATAAAGATTGTAATTTTATGACTTGGAAATTGCCTAAGGAAGAAAACCCAAAATAGTAGAAAAATAATAAAGCATATTAATATTAATATTAGTATATATAAAGGAGATTTGAATGGATAACGAATGCGAAATTTTTGACAAAGTATTTTATCAAACATTAGAAAAAGGAATTGGTTCTTTACCAGAAAATTTACGAAGTGATTTGTATCGCTCTTGTGCAGAAAATTGTGTGAAGAAGTATGTTCTTCCAGAGCAAAAGAGGCAATTTGATGAATGTAATGGGGATCTTGATTTACAATATCAAAAGTATGGAAAATCCGAATACTTCTTTGCAGATATTATCGAAAAGGGACACATTTATGAAATTGGATACCCAACATCTAAATGCCTTTGCCCAATGGTGCGTTCAGGTATGGCATCTTCTTCTATACATTGCGAATGCTCTAGACAGAGTATGCTATATGTATTAAAAACACTTATGCCAGAAAAAGAAATTGATGTTCAATTGATGCACTCAGTTTTGACTGGAAGTAATGAATGCCGTTTTCATGTTGTTGTGAAATAGTGGAAAAACAAAGCATGTTTACTTTACAAATTCAGCATAGTCGTGAATAATGGCTGTGCTTTTTTTATTCTAAAAAAAGAGAATAGATAAATATAATGCTAGAGCTTTGAATATTTGCTAAACTCTTTTATCCATAAAATATGAAGATGAATTTAGTGCATAGTAGAAAAATTTATAATTTCATCTATATTTACAAATCAACATAATTATGTTAATATTAATAAAAATAAAATAGCGGAGGAATTATGAATACTCAAAAGAAAAATTCATTAGTAATTGCAATTTTTATTGCTACAATTCTTGCAGTTTTTGCAGGTTTATTGATGCAAGAAAAAGCACAATTAGCTAATGACTACATTAAACCATTTGGAAATATTTTTTTGAATTTAATTAAAACAATAGTAGTGCCTTTAGTAATTTTTTCTATTACTCAAGGTGTTATTTCTATGCAAGATATAAAAAAAGTAGGATTAGTAGGAATAAAAACAATCATTTTTTATTTGATTACTACACTATGTGCTATTACAATTGCTTTAATAGTAGCAAATGTATTTGATCCTGCTGGTGGATTTCAATTTAATAATACAGCTCTTGAATACAAAGTGAACGAAAGCCCATCTTTTATGACTACTATAGTAAATATTTTTCCAGATAATATTATAAAGCCTTTACAAAATGCAAGTATGTTGCAAGTAATTGTAATATCTTTATTTTTAGGTTTTGGTATTATTGTATCTGGTGAAAAGGGAAGAGTAATTGCTAATTTTGTAAATTCTGCATCAGAAGTTTGTATTACAATTATGGGATTCATAATTAAACTTTCTCCAATAGGAGTTTTTTGTTTGTTATGCCCTGTTGTAGCTTCAAATGGTCCTGCAATATTAAGACCATTATTAAGAGTAATTTTAGTTGCATATTTGGCATATATTATTCATACTGGAGTAGTATATTCAATTATTGTATCATTATTTGCAAAAATAAATCCTTTTACATTTTTTTCTAAAATGGCACCAGCAATGGTTTTAGCATTTGCATCTGCTTCATCGGTAGGTACTCTCCCTCTCAATATGCAATGTGTAGAAAAACTAGGTGGTAAAAGAGAGATTGCTTCATTTACATTACCTTTAGGTGCCACAATCAATATGGATGGAACAGCAATTTACCAAGGTGTGTGTGCTATATTTATTGCACATTGTTTTGGAATACAATTAGATATTTCACAACAACTCACAATTATTCTCACAGCTACACTTGCATCAATTGGTACAGCTGGAGTGCCAGGTTCTGGTATGATTATGCTTGCTATGGTTTTGCAATCAGTTGGCTTACCAGTAGAGGGTATTGCTTTAGTAGCAGGAATAGATAGAATATTTGATATGGGCAGAACTACACTAAATATTACAGGTGATGCAGCTTGTACTTTAGCTATTTCAAAAAATACAAAATAATTTTTAAAAATAAATAACAAAATATTTTCTTTTAAAATAAAAAAGAGGAAAACATGGATAAGTTTACTCATTTAGATGAGCATGGCAATGCTATAATGGTAGATGTATCAAATAAAAATATTACAAATAGAGAAGCTATAGCAATAGGTTATATTAAAGTAAATAGTGAAATAATTAAACAAATAAAAGATGGTAATAATAAAAAAGGTGATGTACTAGCTGCCTCACGCATTGCAGGTATTATGGCTACCAAAAAAAATTATGAACTAATTCCTCTTTGCCACCCTTTATTGATTACAAAAGCAACAATAGATTTTGAAATAAAAGAAGATAAAAATGAAATTCATTCAAAATGCACTGTAGTATGTGATGGAAAAACAGGTGTAGAAATGGAAGCTTTAATGGGAGTATCGGTTAGTTTGCTTACAATATATGATATGTGCAAAGCAATAGATAAAACAATGACTATAAATGACATTATGCTTTATAAAAAAAGTGGTGGTGCCTCTGGAGTTTTTATAAATGAAAGTGCTAAAGAATGATAGATGAATATAATAGACAAATAGATTATTTAAGGCTATCTGTTACAGATAGGTGCAATTTTAGATGTATATATTGTATGCCTGAAACGGGAGTGGAATTTATAGAGCATAATAAAATATTAACTTATGATGAAATAATTATTTTATGTAAAATTTTTAAATCAATTGGTATTAATAAAATTAGACTTACTGGTGGCGAGCCATTAGTAAGAAAGGATATTCAAGAATTAATTTATGCACTAAAAAATGAAGTAGGTATGGAAGATATACCACTTACTACAAATGCATTTTTTTTGAAAGAACAAATGCAAGATTTATATAATGCTGGTGCAAGAAAGTTTAATATTTCTTTAGATGCAATAAACAAAAGCACATTACAAAAAATTACTAGAATACAAAACATCGATAATATTTTTGATGGAATTGATGAAGCAATAAAGTACAGAGAAAAGTATAAGGATGTAACAATAAAAATAAACACAGTACCAATAAAAGAGAATAAAGAAGAAATTATTCCACTTGTAAGATATGCTATAAATAAACAAATACCTATTCGCTTTATTGAGCTTATGCCTATAGGATATGGAAAAAATCATGAAACTCTTTTAGAAAGTGAGATAGTACAAATAATAAATACAGAATTATCAAATGAGTTTGGTAATCTTATATTAGATAATGATATAAACCTTAAAGAAAAATGCAGATATTATAAATTCGATAATAATTCTAATACAAGCAAAAATCCTAATGCAAGCTATAACCCTAAAATAGGTTTTATTTCTTCAATATCACATAAATTTTGTAAATATTGCAACAGAATAAGATTAACATCTACAGGATTTTTAAAAACATGCTTGCAATTTGATTATGGAGTAGACTTAAAAAAATTACTTAATGAGGGAAAGAGTGAAGAAGAAATAAAAAAAGAAATTATAAAAGCAATTTCTAATAAACCATTGTCGCATCATTTTGGAGAAAATAATGATTCAAATTTTACAAAAGAATTTATAGATGAAAAAAAATCAATGAGTCAAATTGGTGGATAAAAGTTTTTTATGAAAATGATAAAAATTGTGAAAAAATAATTATTTATATTAATTGCACAATTTTTTGTTTTTATTCGAGTAAAAAAATACAAATTTTTGTGTAATTTGTACCGTTATTTAAAAAGTAGAATAACCAATGTATATTATAATTCTTGACTTATATGCATATTTTATGTAAAATAAAAACAAATAAAGTTTGGAGCTTTAGCAAAAGCCAATTCCTAAAGGGATTTGCTTTTGCTTTTTAATTAAAAAAAAATAAAAAGGAGAAATAAAAATGAAAGTAATTAATACACAAAACGCACCAGCAGCTATAGGGCCATATTCACAAGCTTTTGAAGTAGGTAATTTAATTATTACATCTGGTCAAATTCCTGTAGATCCAAAAACACAAGAAGCACCATCTGGCATAGAAGCACAAGCTAATCAATCTTGTTTAAATGTAAAAGCAATTTTGGAAGCAGCAGGATCAAGTATGGATAAAGTTATTAAAACAACTTGCTTTTTATCTGATATGGAAAATTTTGCAAAATTTAATGAAGTGTATGCAAAACATTTTACATCTAAACCAGCTCGTTCTTGCGTAGCTGTGAAAACAATTCCAAAAGGTTTACTTTGTGAAATAGAAGCTATAGCAGAAAAATAATTTGATGAATAATTTTATTATAAAATCAAATATTATTTATTCAAAAACAAAAGATGAATTAAATTGTTTTAAAGATTCTTTTGTTGTATGTGAAAATGGGATATCAAAAGGTGTATTTGAAAAATTCGATTCAATACCTGAAATTTATAAAAATTTTAAAATTTTAGATTATTCTAATTTTTTATTAACACCTGGATTAAATGATATTCATATTCATGCCTGTCAATACGCTTTTATTGGTTTACATATGGATTTGGAATTATTGGATTGGTTGCAAAATTATACTTTTCCAGAGGAAGCAAAATACGAAGATACAAATTATGCAAAAAAAGCATATAGTATTTTTATATCTCAAATAAAAAAATCTTCTACAACAAGATTTGTATCCTTTGCTACAATGCACTTGGAAGCAAGTCTTATTTTGTGTGATTTGATTGAAGAGAGTAAATTAAAAGCATATATTGGTAAAGTAAATATGAATAGAAATGCACCAGCTAATTTATGCGAAGAATCAACTAAAAAATCCATAGAAGATACAAAAGAGTTTATAAAAAAAGTAGAAGAAAGAAAATATAAAAATGTTAATGCGATAATAACTCCTCGATTCATTCCATCTTGTACTTCTGATTTATTAAAAGCTTTAGGAGAAATATCAAAAGAGTATCACTTAGCTATTCAATCTCATCTTGTAGAAAATCCAGAAGAAGTATCTTGGGTAAAAGAATTAGAACCAAAATCAAGATCATATGCTGATGCATACCATATGTACAATTTGTTTGGCGAAAATGAGAGAACTATAATGGCTCATTGTGTGTTCCCTACAGAATTAGATGAAGAATTACTACAAAATGGCAATGTGTGGGTAGCTCATGCTCCATCTTCTAATTCAAATATAAGATCTGGGATAGCACCTATTAGACGCTTTTTAAATAAAAATATCAAAGTAGGATTAGCAACAGATGTAGCAGGTGGCTCAACGCTTGATATGTGGGATGTAATTAGAGAAAGTATTCAAGTAAGCAAATTAAGATTTAGATATGTAGATGATACGCTAAAACCACTTAGTGCAAATGAAAGTTTTTATTTGGCAACAAAAGGTGGAGGCTCATTTTTTGGAAAAGTAGGTTCATTTGATGAGGGATATGAATTTGATGCTTTGATATTAGATGATTTTCATACACCAAGTATACATCAAGATGAATTAACATTAGATCAAAGATTAGAAAGATATATATATATTTCTTCACCAGAAAATCTAGTACATAAATTTGTAAATGGAGAAATGATTTTTTAAAAAAGGAGGAAATATGATAAAAAAGAAAAGTCCTAAAACAGCAAAAAAAGCTACTTTCAAACCAGTAAAAAAGAAAGTATCTGATTTATTTATTCCAATAAAAGACAGAACTACAGTAGGAAAGCCAGAAATAAGAGTTGATGCTAGAGCAAAAGTAACTGGTGATGCAAAATATACCAATGATCTTTGCCCTAGAGATGCTTATTGTGCTAAAGTGCTTTTTTCTACAATTGCAAATGGCGAAGTAATAAAAATGGATATTGAAGAAGCTTTAAAAGTAGAAGATGTGGTTGCAATTTATACTTGCTTTGATGTACCAGACCACGAATGGCCATCTGCTGGGCATCCATTCTCACTAGACCCAAGCCACAAAGACCCATCAGATAGAAAAATTTTAAATAAGAGAGTAAGAATATATGGCGATGATATTGCTGTAGTAGTAGCAAAAAATGAAGTGGCATGTGATAGAGCATTAAGATTAATAAAAGTAGAATACAATGAATTTACAGCTCTTACAAATCCACATCAAGCTATGGAAAAAGATGCAACAGTTCTTCATCCCAATATTGCAAAAACAAATGCTTTTGCACATACAACATTTAAGAAAAAACCTGATTTTGATTATGAAAAAGAAAAACAAATTGCTATCAAAAAATACAGTGAAGAAAATTTAGTAGAAGTAGTAAAACAATATAAAACACCACACATTTCGCATTGTCATATTGAGCTTGCAAACTCTTATGCTTATATAGCAGCAGATGGAAAAATCACAGTAGTGTCTTCTACTCAAATACCTCACATTTGTAGAAGAATAGTAGCAGATGCACTTCAAATTGGGGTAGGAAAAGTAAGAATTATTAAACCATATCTTGGAGGTGGTTTTGGCAATAAACAAGATGTATTGTATGAACCGCTTGTAGCTTGGCTCACAACAAAATTGAATGGTCATTGTGTATACTTAGAATTACCTAGAGAAAATAATATTTCTGGTACAAGAACAAGACATGCGATGGAGGGTAATTTTAAATCACTTGCTACAAAAGATGGTACACTTCTTGCAAGAGATGTACAAATTTTTTCTGATAATGGAGGATATGCAGGGCATGGTCATTCTATTGCAGCAAAATGTTCTGGTATAGTCAATAATTTATATAGAGATAGACAGGGTTCACAAGTAGATACTTATTCTGTATATACAAATACAGCAACTGCAGCAGCTATGAGAGCATATGGAATTCCTCAGGCTTGCTGGTTTGCAGAGAGTAATGTAGATGATATTTGCCACAAAGCAAATTTAGATCCATTAAAATTTAGATATGATAATTGTGCTGACGATACTTTACTTTCAGGTGGAGTTGGTTTTTATACTTATGGTTTAAAAGAATGTATGAAAACAGGAGCAAAAGCTATAGGCTGGGGCAAAAAAAGAAAAGAGTATGCTAATCAAAGTGGTAATATTAGACATGGCATCGGTATGGGAATTTTCATTTATCAAACTGCAGTTTGGCCTATATCTATGGAGCAAGATGGTGCTATGCTCATACTTAATCAAGATGGATCAGCAAATTTACTTTTGGGAGCTACAGAAATAGGGCAAGGGGGAGATACTGTTTTTACTCAAATGGCAGCAGATGCATGTGGATTCACATTTGATCAAATTCATATAGTATCAACTCAAGATACAGATTATTCTCCTTTTGGTACTGGTGCATATGGTTCAAGACAAACTTATGTAGCAGGAAGAGCAGCAAAAAGAGCTGGAATAGAATTTAAGAGAGTAATACTTGAATATGCTTGTAAGCTTTTAAAAAGAAAATCTATTTCTGGTTTAGATATTGTAAAAAATAAAATAATAGATAAAAAAACAAAAAAGAAATTGATGAGTGTTGCAGATGTTGCTATACAATCATATTACAACAAAGGTGATGCTGGAGCTTTAGCTGTAAGAGTACAAGAGGAAACAGAATCAAATTCATATGCATCTGGAGCAGTATTTGTAGATGTAACAGTTGATATGGCATTTGGAAAAATAAAAGTAGATAAATTAGTTGCTTGCCATGACTCTGGTATTCTTATTAATCCAGCATTAGCAAAAGCACAAGTACAAGGTGGAATATCAATGTCGCTAGGATTTGGATTATCAGAAGAAATTTTATATGATGAAAAAACAGCAAAACCATTAAATAATAATTTACTTGATTATAAAATCCCAACAGCAATGGATTCTATAGATTCAGAAATACATTTCATTCAATTAGAAGACCCTAGTGCACCTTATGGCAATAAAGCCTTGGGTGAACCTCCAGCAATTTTGCCATCAGTAGCTATAAGGAATGCAATTTTAAATGCAACAGGAGTAGCATTTGATCAAGCTCCGATGACACCACAAAGACTAGTCGAGGGCTTTAAGGCCTCTGGATTAATATAAGGGGAGGTGAGAATATGTATGATATAAAATCATTTTATGAAGCAAAAAATGTAGAAGATGCAGTAGAAGCTCTACAAAAAGATGAAAATGCGATTATTATTTCTGGTGGCACAGATGTTTTAGTTAAAGTGCGGGAGGGAAAGGACGCAGGAAAATCATTAGTTTCTATTCACGAAATAGAAGATTTAAAAGGTGTAGAAATAGATAATGATGGAACAATTTTTATAAAATCAGCAACTGTTTTTTATGATATTACAAATAATGATATAATAAAAAAGCATATTGATTTTTTGGGTGATGCTTGTGATGAAGTAGGTGGTCCTCAAATTAGGAATATGGGAACAATAGGTGGAAATATTTGTAATGGAGCAACAAGTGCAGACTCAGCTTCTTCTATGCAAGTGTTGAATGCTAAAGCAATTCTTAAAGGGCCAAATGGAACAAGAGAAGTAAATGTAGTAAAAGATTTTTATATAGGCCCAGGTAGAACAGTTAAAGATAGATCAGAAGTTTGTTTGGGATTCAAAATAGAAAAGAAAGAGTATGAAGGTTTCAAAGGTTCTTATTTAAAATATGGTAAAAGAAAATCAATGGAAATAGCAACACTAGGCTGTGCTGTAATGCTAAAATTAGAAGATGATAATAAAACAATATCAGATTTCAAAATAGCATATGCAGTAGCAGCTCCTACTCCAATTAGATGTCCACAGACAGAACAATTTGCCAAAGGTCAAGATGTAACAAATGAAATTTTTTTGAAAGAGCTAGCTAACAAAGCTTTTTCGGAATGTAACCCTCGTTCAAGTTGGAGAGCTTCAAAAGAATTTAGAGAGCAAATTATTAAAGAGCTTGCAAAAAGAGCCACAACAAAAGCGTATGAAAAATGCGTAGGAAAATATAAAAAGGAGGTGTCTGTTACATGTTAAATATTATAAATTTTACATTGAATGGAGAAAATGTTGAAGTAGCAATTGATGAAAAAGAGACACTTCTTGATGTACTTAGAAATAAATGCAATATGACTTCTGTAAAAAAAGGATGTGAAGTAGGTGAGTGTGGTGCTTGCACAGTTCTAATTAATGGAAGAGCAGTTGATACTTGTTTATACTTAGCTATGTGGGCAAAAGATAAATCAATACTCACAGTAGAGGGTTTAATGAACAAAAAAACAGGGGAGTTATCTAAAATACAACAAGCATTTATTACAGAGACAGCAGTTCAATGTGGCTTTTGTATTCCAGGTATAATTATGACAGCTGTAGAAGTATTGGAGTATGGAAGACCATTCACAAGAGATGAATTAAGAAAATTAATTTCTGGTCACTTATGCAGATGCACTGGTTATGAAAATATCTTAAATGCAATAGAAAAAGTAATGATAGAAAAGTACGGGCTAAAAAAATAATTAATACTAAAATAATAATAAAGGAGCGTTAAAGATGTTTGCAAAAAATGATTTTAAGTACAAAATGAATACTATGCCACAATCAGATGATAAGAATTTAAGTCTTATGTCTGAAACGGAAATCAAAAAGGCAAGAAAATTTCATGAAAGCTTTCCTCAATATGAAGTAACACCTTTAGTTGATTTGAAAGAAATGGCTAAATATTTGGGATTAAAAAAAGTAAGTGTAAAAGATGAATCATACCGTTTTGGATTAAATGCTTTTAAAGTTCTTGGTGGTTCTTTTGCAATGGCAAAGTATATTGCATCAAAATTAAATAGGGATGTAAGCGAATGTGATTATAATTATCTTACATCAGACAATTTAAAAAAAGAATTTGGTCAAACTACATTTTTTTCTGCAACCGATGGTAATCATGGAAGAGGAGTAGCTTGGAGTGCAAATAAGCTTGGACAAAAAGCAGTAATACTTATGCCAAAAGGATCTACAAAAACTCGTTTTGATAATATACAAAAAGAGGGTGCTAAAGTAACTATTGAAGAAGTAAATTATGATGAATGTGTTCGTATGGCAGCTGCACAATGTAAAACATTAACAGATAAAGGCGAAAGTGCTGTAGTAGTTCAAGATACAGCCTGGGAGGGTTACACAGAAATTCCTACCTATATAATGCAGGGATATGGTACAATGTCTTCAGAAGCTGTTGAACAACTTGGAGAAAGACCAACACATATTTTTGTGCAAGCTGGAGTAGGTTCTCTTGCTGGAGCAGTAGTAGGTTATTTTTCAAATAAGTATAAAGATAATCCACCAAAAATGATAGTAGTAGAGACTTCATGTGCAGATTGCTTGTATAAAGGAGCTCTTGCTAATGATGGAAATCCACGAATAGTAGATGGAGAAATGAATTCAATTATGGCAGGCCTATGCTGTGGTGAACCAAGTACTATTTCTTGGGACATATTAAGAAATCATGTAAGTGCTTTTATATCTGCAGAGGATATAGTAGCTGCAAGAGGAATGAGAATGCTAGGATCCCCTCTAAAAGGCGATAAACCAATAGTATCTGGCGAATCTGGTGCAGTACCATTTGGTGCATTAGCAACAATAATGCTTAGTGATGATTTTAAAGAATTGAGAGAAGAATTAGATTTAAATAGTAATTCAAATGTATTATTATTTTCTACAGAGGGAGATACAGACCCTATAAGATGGAAAAATATTATTTGGGAAGCAAAAGAAAGATAATTAAAATAAAAAAATATAAGGAGAAAAATTTATGGATTTTAAAAAGATTCAAGAAGCATCACAAAAGTATTCAAAAGATATGAATGCTTTTTTAAGAGCAATCGTATTAAACAAAGGTGAGTCATGTGGAGAAAAAGCACACATAGCTACTATTGAAAAGGAAATGAAGAAATTAAAATTTGACAAAGTTCAAATTGACAAAATGGGAAATGTAATTGGTTATATGGGTAATGGACCTAAAATTATTGCTTTTGATGCACATATTGATACAGTAGGAATAGGAAATATTGCAAATTGGAAATTTGATCCATATAAAGGATATGAAAATGCAACAGAAATTGGTGGAAGAGGTACATCTGATCAATTAGGTGGTATTGTATCTGCAACTTATGGTGCAAGAATAATGAAAGATTTAGACCTAATACCAAAAGGATATAAAATAATGGTTGTTGGATCTGTACAAGAGGAAGATTGTGATGGATTATGTTGGCAATATATAATTAAAGAAGATAAGATTCGCCCAGAGTTTGTAGTTTCTACAGAGCCTACAGATGGTGGAATATATAGAGGACAGCGTGGTAGAATGGAAATAAGAATAGATGTAAAAGGTATTTCTTGCCACGGTTCAGCGCCAGAGAGAGGGGATAATGCTATATACAAAATGGCAGATATTCTTCAAGATGTAAGAAGTTTAAATTCAAATCCAAAAACAGATAAAAAAATACCAGGGCTTGCAAAAATGCTTGATCCAAAATTCAATAAAGATTATAAAGAAGCAAAATTCCTTGGAAGAGGTACAGTAACTTGTTCAGAAATATTTTTCACATCTCCATCAAGATGTGCTGTAGCAGATTCTTGTAGCGTATCACTCGATAGAAGAATGACATTTGGAGAAACTTGGCAATCTTGTATTAAAGAAATAGAAAATTTACCAGCAGTAAAAAAATATAAAAAAGATGTAAAAGTTTCTATGTATAAATATGATAGACCATCTTACAAAAACTTGGTTTATCCTATAGAATGCTACTTCCCAACTTGGGCTATACCAAGAGATCATAAAGTAACTAAAGCACTTGAAAAAGCATATGTTTCTTTGTTTGGTAAAAAAAGAATTGGGCTAGATCCAAAAATGACTCCAAAACAAAAAGAGAGAAGAAAAGCAACATTAGTAGATAAATGGACATTTTCTACAAATGGTGTTACTATCATGGGAAGAAATAAAATTCCTTGTATAGGATTTGGACCTGGAGCAGAATCAGAAGCACATGCACCTAATGAACATACATGGAAAAAAGATTTGGTAACTTGTGCAGCAACTTATGCAGCACTACCACTATGTTACGCACAATAAAAATAATAAGGAGAAAAAAACAATGGCAACAGATTTCAACAAAGCAATAGAAGCGTTAAAGAAATTAAATTTTAAAAATATGTATAGGAAAGATTTCTTTCTTACTTGGGACCACACTATTGAAGAATTAAAATCCGTTTGGAATGTAGCAGATGCATTAAGAGCACTTCGTGAACAAAATATTTCTACAAAAGTATTTGATTCTGGTTTAGGAATTTCTATTTTTAGAGATAATTCTACAAGAACAAGATTTTCTTTTGCATCAGCTTGTAATTTACTTGGGTTAGAAGTACAAGACTTGGATGAGAAGAAATCTCAAATAGCACATGGAGAAACTTTAAGAGAGACAGCAAATATGGTTTCTTTTATGGCAGATGTTATTGGTATTAGAGATGATATGTATATAGGAAAGGGGCACACTTACCAAAAAGATTTTTGTGATTCTGTTGAATATGGTTATGAGCATGGCATACTAGAGCAAAGACCTTATTTAGTAAATTTACAATGTGATATAGATCACCCAACACAAGTTATGGCAGATGCTGCACACTGTATAAGAGAGTTTGGTGGAGTAGAAAATTTAAAAGGAAAGAAAATTGCTATGACTTGGGCTTACTCTCCATCTTACGGAAAACCACTTTCTGTACCTCAAGGTGTTGTAGGATTATTCTCAAGACTAGGAATGGAAGTATCACTTGCTTATCCAGAGGGCTACGAAATAATGGATGATGTTGTAGAAGTAGCAAAAAAACAAACAAGTGAATCAGGTGGCAAATTTAGTATATCACACGATATGAAAGAAGCATTTAAAGATGCAGATATAATTTATCCAAAATCTTGGGCACCTTTCAAAGCTATGGAAAAAAGAACAGACCTTTACTCAAAAGGCGATCAAGAGGGAATTGATAAATTAGAAAAAGAATTGCTATCACAAAACGCTAATCATAAGGACTGGGCATGTACAGAAGATATGATGAAACTTACAAAAGGTGGAAAAGGATTATATTTACATTGCTTACCAGCAGATATAACAGGCCTTTCTTGTAAAGAGGGCGAAGTAGATAAATCAGTATTTGATAGATACTTAGATCCACTTTATAAACAAGCTTCTTTCAAACCATATGTTATAGCAGCTATGATTATGCTTGCACAATTTGAGAATCCAGTTAAGATATTAGAGGATTTAAAAAGTAAAAAGAGTGATAGAGTTTTTGAAAGATAATTTTTAAATAATACTACTTTAAGATAAAGAAAATCAATTTGATTAAAAGGAGAAAAACTTCATGATTATTGTATACAATGGTAGAATGATAACTAGAGATGAAAAAAATCCTTTTATTGAAGACGGTGCAGTTTTAATTGATGGTAAAATAATTAAGGAAGTAGGTAAAACTACCCAATTAAAGAAAAAATATCCAAAGTCAGAATTAATAGATGCAAAAGGCGGGCTTATTATGCCTGCCTTTATTAATATGCATGAACATATTTATTCTGCAATGGCTAGAGGATTATCAATAAAAGGATATAAAGGAAATACATTTTTAGAAATATTAGATGGTCAATGGTGGAAAATAGACAGAAACCTAAACAATAATTTGACATACTATAGTGCATTAGAAACATATATTGAATGTATAAAAAATGGAGTAACAACAATTTTTGATCATCATGCATCCTTTGGAGAAATAACTAATTCACTAGATTTTATAGAGAAAGCAAATAATGAACTAGGTCTTAGATCTTGCTTGTGTTATGAAACATCCGATAGAGATGGTCAAAAAAAATCAGATAGTGCTATAAAAGAAAATATAAGATTTATTAAAAAATGTGAAAAAGATAAAAGTGATATGATAAAAGCTATGTTTGGAATGCATGCACAATTTACTTTATCAGATAAAACATTAGAAAAAAGTATGAAAGATATTCCAAAAGGAGTAGGTGTACATATTCATGTAGCAGAGGGTATTGAAGATTTACACGCTTGCCTTAAAGATCATCACAAAAGAATAGTGGATAGACTATATGATTTTGGAATACTTGGCGAAAAGACTATGCTTGCACATGCTATATATGTAAATGAACATGAATTAGATTTAATCAAACATTCAAACACTATGGTAGTGCATAATCCAGAGTCAAATATGGGCAATGCCTGTGGTTGCCCTCCAACCTTAAGACAATTTCAAAAAGGAATTTTAGTAGGGCTTGGTTCAGATGGTTACACACATGATATGATGGAATCATACAAAGTAGCAAAACTACTTCATCAACATTCAAATTGTGATGCAACATGCGCTTGGGGTGAGATACCAGCTATGCTATTTGAAAACAATGCAAAAATGGCAAATAGATATTTTAAAACACCACTTGGTAAAATTAAAAAAGGATATTCTGGAGATGTAATAGTAGTGAATTATATTCCACCAACACCAATGAATAAAGATAATATCAGTGGTCATTTACTTTTTGGTATAAATGGTGCTATGGTAAATACTACTATTTGTGCTGGAAAAGTGCTAATGAAAGATAGAAAGTTACAAAATATAGATGAAGAGAAAACACTAGCAAAAATAAGAGAAGCAAGTAAAGTACTATGGAAAAAAATAAATGGATAAAAAGGAGATTATATGCGTGATATTATGACACCAATTCCATTTGATAGTTTAATGAAATGGATATTAGATGAAAATAAAAAGCACAATAAAGTATTTGGATTGCATACTTTGTATCATGCAAATTCAAAAAAAACATATTCTATTTTTGGTAAAAAAATAGAAACATTGATTGGACCAGCAGCAGGACCACACACACAATTAGCACAAAATATAATTGCTTCGTATTTAGAGGGAGCAAGATTTATTGAATTAAAAACTGTACAAAAATTAGATGGGCTAGATTTACCAGTTTCTAAACCTTGTATCAAAGCAGATGATGAGGGATACAATTGTGAGTGGTCTACGGAATTGTTTATACCACAAGCTTTTGATGAATATGTAAAAGCATATTTTGCTATTAAAATATTATCTAAGGAGTGGGGCTTAGGAGATATGGATGCATTTTTATTCTCTATGTCTGTAGGTTACGATTTAGATGGTATAAAAACAAAAAAAATAAACGATTTCATAGAGGGCTTAAAGGATGCTACAAATACACCACAATTTATTGAATGCAAAGAGTGGTTAGAGAAAAATATTAAATTATTTAAAAAGTTCAAGAAAGCAGATATTTCAAAAATTTCTGGAAAAATATGTAACCAAGTAACACTATCAACACTTCATGGTTGCCCACCAAAAGAGATAGAAAGAATTGCTACTTATTTAATCACAGAGAAGAAGCTTCACACTCTAATAAAATGTAATCCTACACTTTTAGGTTATGATTATGCAAGAAAAATGCTAGATGATCTAGGTTATGATTATATAAAATTTGGAGAGTTTCATTTTAATGATGATCTTCAATACAAAGATGCACTTCCTATGCTAAGCAGATTAAAAAAGATTGCAGAAGAAAAAAAATTAAAATTTGGAGTAAAAATTACAAACACATTTCCTGTAGATGTAAAAGAGGACGAACTTCCAAGTGAAGAAATGTATATGTCTGGAAGAGCTTTATTTCCTTTATCATTGTCTGTAGCTATGAAATTAGCTAATGATTTTGATGGAGAGCTTATGATTTCTTACTCTGGTGGATGTGATGCTAATAATGTAAATAAATTACTTGAAGCAGGTATTTTTCCTATAACAGTAGCTACAACTCTTTTAAAACCAGGTGGATATGGAAGATTCATTCAACTTGCAGAAAGTTCTACTAATGTAAAAGTAAAAGGAAATGATAAAGTAAATGCACAATTAATAAGTTCAATGGTTAATTCATTGAAGAAAGATACAAATCTTATAAAAAAAGAAAGACCAGATAAAAATAGAACAATAGGAAGAGAAAAGAAAGTACCTCTTATAGATTGTTTTATTGCACCTTGTATGGAAACTTGCCCTATTCATCAAGATATTACTACATATGGTGCTTTGGTAGGAGAGGGAAAATATGAAGAAGCACTTAAAGTAATCCTTGAAAAAAATCCACTTCCTTTTATTACAGGTACAATATGTAATCATAAATGTATGCAATCATGTACAAGAAATTATTATGAAGAATCAATTCAAATAAGACACAATAAACTGCTTGCTGCAATAATAGGTTATGATAAAGTAATAAAAGAAATAAAAATACCAAAAGCAAATGGCAAAAAGGTAGTAGTTGTAGGTGCAGGCCCAGCTGGAATATCTGTAGCTACATTTCTTGCAAAAAGAGGATACAGAGTTAAAGTATTTGATAAAGATTCAAAAATTGGTGGAATAGTAAGAAATGTAATTCCATCGTTCAGAATAAAAGAAGAGTATATCGAAAAAGATGTATCATTTGCAAAAGCACTAGGAGTAGAATTTGTTTTAGGTAGAAAAGTGTTAGATATAAAACAATTGATTAAAGAAGAAAAAGCAAATTATGGAGTTCTTGCAATAGGTGCAAACAAAAATACAAAATTACCTCTTGAATCTGGCAATGCTATAAAGGCACACTCTTTCTTAAGAGATTATAATTTATCTGGTGGTAATATTCAAATAGGCGAGAATGTAATAGTAGTTGGTGGTGGCAATACAGCAATGGATGCAGCAAGAGCAGCTAAAAGAACAAAAGGCGTAAAAAATGTTTATCTATTATATAGAAGAAGCAAAATGTTTATGCCAGCAGATGAAGAAGAGTTGAGAGAAGCAATGGATGATGGAGTTATTTTTAAAGAATTGTTGCTACCTGTATCATTAAAATCTGGAATAGCAATTTGTAAAAAAATGATCCTAGGAGAAAAAGATGAAAGTGGAAGAAGAAAAGTAACAGAGAGTGATACAATAGAAGAGATTAAATGTGATACTATTATTGCTGCAATAGGAGAAACAGTAGATAGCGATGTATATTCTAATATGGGTATATTAGTAGATGAAAAAGGAAAAGCAATAGTAGATCAAAATAATCAAACAAGTATAAAAAATGTTTATGTAGCAGGAGATTGCAACAAAGGAGCAAGTGTAGTAGTAAATGCTATTAAAGATGCTATGATAGTTGCGGAAGGTATATCTGGGAAAAAATTATTCAAAAACTTGCCATCTCAAATGAAAGAAGAAGAGCATTATAGTAGAAAAATTAAAATCACTAATTGTGAAATTTGTTTACTGAATAAAAATGAAAAAGATAAAATATTAGAGCCAGATAAAAAGAGATGCTTGTGCTGTGATACTATATGTGAAAATTGTGTAGAAGTTTGCCCAAACAGAGCAAATGTTTCTATAGAAGTAGACCCAAAATACCAAAAGTTATTTAATTCAAAATATCAAATAATACATATAGATTATATGTGCAATGAATGTGGTAATTGTAAAACATTTTGCCCATACAACTCAGCACCTTATAAAGAAAAATTTACATTATTTTTGAATAAACAAGATTTATACGCAAGTGAGAATCAAGGATTTTGCCCTATAAGTAAAGATAGTTTTCTTGTAAAATTAGATAATACATTTTATACATACAAAATAGGTGATACAAAAGTAAAATTTGATAAAAGAATAGGAATAATAATAGATACAATTATTAAAAAATATTCATATTTGATATGGAAGTAAAATAAATTTTATTCAATTCTATACTGCTTAATATTTTTTAAGCAGTATAGGAAAAGAATAAAAAAACAAATGAGGAATGAAAATGGATCTTATACAAAATGGAGAAAAAGCTTTATTAAATATAAATGGAAAAGAAGTAGAAGCACCTAGTAAAAAGAAGTTGATTAACTTTTTAAGAGAAGACTTAAAAATTACTTCTGTAAAAGATGGTTGTAGTGAGGGAGCTTGTGGTACCTGCTCTGTAATAGTTGATGGAAAAGTTCAAAAAACTTGTGTATTATCTTGTGAAAAATTTGTATCAAAAAAGATATTAACAATAGAGGGCTTTAGTGAAAAAGAGAAAAAAATATACGCTTATGCTTTTGGAAAATGTAGCGCTGTGCAATGTGGTTTTTGTATACCAGGAATGGTTATATGTGCTAAGTCATTGATTGATATTAATAATAATCCTACAAAATTAGATGCTATTAATGCTATAAGAAATAATTATTGTAGATGTACAGGATATAAAAAAATTATAGATGCAATACTCTTAAGTGCGAAAATAATAAGAATGAATTTAAATATAGATGAATTGGAAAAAGAAGAAAAAGATACTACTGAAAATGGTTTAGGAGATGATGTAATAAGAATAGATGCAAGAGAAAAAGCTCTTGGTAAGGGAATATATTGTGATGATATATACTTAGAGGGTATGCTTTGTGCTTCAGCACTTAGATCAAAATATCCTAGAGCAAGAGTGATTAAAATAGATACAGAAGAAGCATTGAATAGTGAGGGAGTAAAAGCAATTTATACTTGGAAAGATGTGCCAGGTGAGAATAAAGTAGGTCATTTAAAACACGACTGGAATACATTTATTAAAGAGGGAGAAATAACACATTATATTGCAGATGTAATATGCTTAGTTGTAGCAGATACTTGGGAGCATGTAAAAGAAGCAAAAGAAAAAATAGTTGTAGAGTATGAAGAATTGAAAGGAATATTTTCTATTGAAGATGCATTGAAAGAGGGTGCAGAAAAAGTACATTTTAATGAAGAATCAAATGTTTTAGTAGAAAAACATTTAATAAGAGGAAATGCCGATGAAGTAATAAAAAATAGTAAATATAAAATTACAAAGCATTATTCACTCCCAGCTGGAGAGCACGCTTTTCTTGAACCAGAATGCAGTGTAGCACTTCCACTTGGTGATGGTGTATTCATATATTCTACAGACCAATCACCATATGATATAAGAAGAGAAACTTCTATTATGCTTGGTCTTCCAGAAGAAAAAGTAGTAGTAGAGAATGCATATGTTGGTGGTGGATTTGGTGGAAAGGAAGATGTATCTGTTCAACACTTAGCAGCACTCGCAGCATACAAATTAAAACTACCAGTAAAATGCAAATTAACAAGACAAGAATCATTAAATTTTCATCCCAAAAAGCATCCAATGGAAATAGATATGACTACTGCTTGTGATGAAAAAGGTCATTTGACAGCAATGAAAGCTGTAGTGTATGCTGATACTGGAGCTTATGCTTCACTGGGTGGACCAGTACTAGAGAGAGCTTGCACACATGCAGCAGGGCCATATAATTATCAAATAGTAGATATTTTAGGAAAAGCAATATATACAAATAATCCACCAAGTGGTGCATTTAGAGGTTTTGGAGTTACTCAAACTTGCTTTGCAACAGAAATGAATATAAATGAATTAGCTAAAATGGTAGGAATTGATCCATTTGAATTTAGATATATTAATGCTATAAGGAAAGGAGAAGTTCTCCCAAATGGTCAAATTGCAGATGATTCTACAGGTCTTGTAGAAACACTCGATAGCATAAAAGAAGAGTATTATAAAAATAAATATGTAGGCATAGCTTGTGCAATGAAAAATGCAGGAGTAGGAGTTGGTATTAAAGATGTAGGGCGTGTAAAATTAATTATAGAAAAAGGTAAAGTAAATATTTATACTTCAGCTTCATGTATAGGTCAAGGCTCAGGTACTGTAATGACACAATTTGTATGTAACGAATTAGGATTAAAATTGGAAGATGTAATATGGCATAATCCAAACACAAACACCTGCCCCGACTCTGGAACTACCTCAGGCTCAAGACAAACACTTATTACAGGAGAAGCTTGTAGGAGAGCTTGTGAATTGTTAAAAGAAGATTTAAAACTAGATATTAATGATAATAACAAAAAAGAAGTATATGAAAAATTGAAAGACAAATTGAATAGTGTAGGAAGAAAAGAATATTATGCTGAATACGATGATCCAACAGACAAACTAGGATCAGACAAACAAAATCCAAAATCTCATATAGCTTATGGATATGCAACTCAAGTTTGTATATTGAATGAAGATGGTTCTATAAAAAAAATATTAGCATCACATGAAGTAGGAAAATGTGTAAATGTAAAATCCACAGAGGGGCAAATAGAGGGTGGAGTAGTAATGTCTTTAGGTTATGCTCTAACAGAAGATTTAAAAATAAAAGATGGTGTACCTCAATGTAAATATGGCACTCTTGGATTGTTTAGAGCAGATAAAGTGCCAGAGATAGAAGCTATAATAGTAGAAAAAAAAGGAATAGAATCTGCACATGGTGCCATAGGTATAGGAGAAATAACATCAATCCCTACAGCTCCAGCTGTAGCAAGTGCTTATGAAAAATTCTTAAACAAAACTATTACATCGCTACCAATACAAGGAACTATATACAAAAAATAAGATGAGTTAAAAATATGACTATAATAGAATTAATTATATTAGCTATAGGATTATCAATGGACGCCTTTGCAATATCGATTTGCAAAGGTCTTTCATTGAATCAAAAAAAATATTCAATAAAGTATTCGTTATTATGTGGCTTATGGTTTGGAATATTTCAAGCTTTAATGCCTTTTATTGGTTTTTTTCTTGGTGCAAGCTTCAACACATATATAAATATATTTGATCATTGGGTTGCTTTTTTATTGTTGTTTTTTATTGGTATGAAAATGATAAAAGACGCACTTTCAAAAGAGGAAGAAAGAGTGGATTCATCTTTTTCATTTTATAATATGTTTATACTTGCTATAGCAACATCTATAGATGCTTTAGCTATAGGAATATCATTAGCAATATTACCAGAAATAAATATTTATATAGCAATTTCTATTATTGGAGTAGTTACTTTTTTATTTTCTTTTTTTGGAGTTTTCGTAGGACATAAATTTGGATTAAAATATAATAGTATAGCACAAATACTAGGTGGCATAATACTTATAGTTATAGGAATAAAAGTATTGATTGAGCATTTATTTTTTTAATATTTTCATATAGTAAAGGAGGAAAATATGTGGATTGTATTTGCTTTTTTATCAGCAATTTTTGCATCACTTACTTCTATATTAGCTAAAGTAGGTATCAAGGGAATAGACTCAACACTAGCAACAGCAATAAGAACAATAGTAGTTTTAATATTAGCATGGGCAATGGTTTTTATTACAAATGCAAATGTGGGTATAAAAGATATTTCGATTAGAAATTGGATTTTTTTAATATTATCTGGTGTAGCAACTGGCTTGTCATGGATATTTTATTATAAAGCATTGCAAATGGGCGATGTTTCTAAAGTAGTACCAATAGATAAAATGAGTGTAGTTTTTACACTCATTTTTGCATTTATTTTCTTTCATGAAAGTTTTAGTTTAAAATCTTTTGTAGGGATATTATTATTAAGTGCTGGAACAATTGTTATGGTGTTATGATGGGTTTTATGATAAAAAAATATAGTTTTTTTTTAATTACGTGATTAATTTTTTTAGAGAATTCTATTATTTTTTACGATAGCAAAAGTTAAAATGTTTTATATTATTTAGTCGGAATTT
Organism: Eubacteriales bacterium; assembly: GCA_030539055.1. GTDB lineage: Bacteria > Bacillota > Clostridia > Lachnospirales > Lachnospiraceae > UBA3633. The sequence goes on from JAUNSV010000013.1 coordinate 37,259, forward strand.
TTTGCTATCTTTATTAAGTGAATGGCGAGTAATGCGCGTATACATATTTGATATATATTGAATACTTTTAAAGTCAAGAAAAAAACCAAGACCAGTAATAATCGTCTTTTTTCTGGTTTTTTGTATTATTTACCAAGTACATGCGCGTGCTCATAATTGTTACTTTAGGCCATCGGTCGAGGCGTATTATGAGATTGTTGTAGAGCCCGCAACACTTCCCCCCTGTTTCATTATTTAAATTATATATTTAATTACAAGTTTTTTTATGTAGCGAATATCAGAGCTCTTCCGAAGTATCGGGTTCCTACGTTGGATGGAGCTATAGTGAGTTCTCCTCCGGGATTTATTAAGCACGTAAATGGGAATGGGTAGACAATTGTTGAGGTAGCAGTCACACCGGCCTGGCCAGCATCGTAGTATATATCGTAGGCTGGGTCGCTACACCTCAAGAATCCAAAGATTTCTGCCGCATTTCCTGCTGTGGTTGAAAAATATCCTTGAATGTGGGCAATAACCTGATATGTGTTATTGTTCGTCCAAAGGCGACCAGGGGTAGTGGTTGTGGCGGTGGCAGACATATTTGAAACAAAGGCAAATGTGTGTTTTTGTTTGATTGTGTATTTGCCATTTTGCTGGTTTAATATAAGATCTATGCTGTCTGAGCCCTCATAAGGAAGTGTATTTGTTGCAAAATAATTAGTGATTTTATGTTCTATTTCACTATCTATTGTACTTATTCTAGAATTAATATTAGATATTGTTGTATTAAATTCTGAGCGGGTCACGTAATTCGATGTGTCATTTACGCCGATTGAGAAAGTAGTAACAGACATGCAGTATATAATACTAAGAAATACAAATATATTAAATTTTTTATTTTTCATTCAATATTTATATAGACAAACCAAAATGTAATTAAATGTATAGTATATTTTTATATAAAAAAGCAACCATTTAACAAAGTCCCGCCCATCCCCAGTTTATGAAATGCAAATTATGAGAATTAGGGGTTAGGGGCTGGGGTGAAATTTTATAAACAAAATGATTCAACAGACATTTTAGCATTAATAAAAATGCTAGCGAAGTAATTTACATCGAATCGAAAAGTAAGAAAAAATCTTTATTAATACAATTTTTTATTATAAATAATAATTTTGTAATTATAAAATTAAATAGCTTTTAAAATGTTGACATAATAAAAAAGTTAAAGTATAATAATACAAATGTATTACATTTTAAGGAGGTCAAAAATGGCTAGTGAAACAGTTTTACAAGTAAGAATGGATAAAGAAACTAAAGATGAAGTAGAAAGTTTATATAGAGCTATGGGGATAACATTTGCATCTGCTGTTAGATTGTTTGCTAAACAAAGCATAATAGAACAAGGTTTACCTTTTCTAGTTTCACAAAAACCTGTCAATGCTGCTGGTATGTTAAATAAGTATGCAAAAAAATCAAAAAGAAAATTAGAGGAAAGTGCGTATGAAAAAGGCGTTATTGAAAAATACAAAAAGAATAATTGATGCTAATATTATTTTAAGATATATTTTAAAAGATGATGAAAACGATTTTGAAATTGCCAAAAAAGAAATATTAAAAGGTGCTACAACAAGTATAGCTATAATTGCTGAGGTTGTTTATGTTCTTAAAGGTGTTTATAATATACCACAACAATACAAGGCCCTAGTTTTTTGGGATACCTAACAACGGGCCAAACTATAACTGTCTATATGGATGCCACAGGCAACCCGACTACACTCCCAGCAAACACTTGTATGCTATCAATTATATTAATTGATCCATAAAAAAAATTCGCTCAAACGGCCACCATTTATACTTGATACTACATAAGTACCTAAAAACTTAGGTACCACCAAACTTATGTGATATTTCAACACATATTTTGTTTTGTTGTCGAAAACTGTTACTTACAATAATCTACTTTTAATAACCCATATAAATAATAATCGCAATATATATTGACCATTTTTCCAGATCGAATGCATCCCTCTCTAACGAAACCTGCTTTTTCTAATGTTTTATATGATGGATGATTTTCAATATGCACATCTGTCCATATCTTTTGGAGTTCTGTTTTAGTAAAGCAAAATTGAATTACTTTTTCTAACGCTTCGAGTGCTAGTCCCTTACCTTGATACTCTGGTGATAATCGAAATGCAGCCTTAGCCATTCGATCATTTTGTATGAGATATATCCAAATTTCGCCTATTGCTTTTTTATTAGAGCGATTAATAATTCCCCAATGAAAACTTTTTGTTGGTTTTTCCTTTCTTTCGAACAAAAGCATTGGGTTCTTATCATTCTTTCCTGGGTTCATTCCCCAGTATTTATAAATAGTTTTATCTGACATCCACTCACAAAGTGCTGGTACATCTTCTTTAGTGAGTGTTCTTAAAATTAATCTATTTGTTTCAAGCGTAGGTTTATTATTAATATAATCTTTTAAACTCATATTTCACCTCAAAAATTAAATTCTGCTTCCCAATCAAACTCTCCTGATTTTTCAATACATTTTGGCCAATGTGCACACCAATTTGGAACAATTGGTTTTTCAACACGGTCAAGACTTGGCGTGTATGGTTTAATATCCAAAACGGGTGTTCCATCAAATGCATCTGTATATGCAAGACCTATAATTCCATTTTCTTTATCAATATATGTTACATAACTTAAAGATAATGCAATTGGGTTAGGCCTTTCTGGGGAGCGTGTCGCAAAAACACCAAGAGTTTCTGGACCTTTAACATATGGTTTATTTACAATCAATTTGCTTCTTGCCTCTGAATTGTCGCATTTATCAAACCACCACAAAATTTGAATATACCCAAATCCATCAAGACCCTCTATTGCTGGAGCATATTCATTTTTCAATTTAATGTAAAACCCTTTTTCATTCGAACAAATTTCTCCTATTGAAGTAAGTGTAAAATTATTCATAATTTTAACTCCTTTTTATTTTATTGAGATATCTCAAAAATAATTATACACAAAGTATTTTATACTTCAAGCCTTTTTTTGATTTATATAAAAAAGATTTTTTAACAAAATGTTTTTTGCTATCAATCACCATTATGACCTTTTTATATTTTTAATAAAAAAAACTTATAATGAAAAACTTCATATGTAAATATGGAGTTTTTTTAAATGTTTATTGTTATATTAATGCTAAAATGAGAATGTAATTTTATGCTAATAAATTAATGTAAGTAAACATATAATATGAAATTAAAGATTCATTATTATTTATTTTATTATTGTGATATAATCATAATATATTTTTAAATACATAGCCAAATATACTAAAATAAATCAAATTAATATGTATAAAAATGCCCTAAAATTGATTAATTGTTAATATTATACATA
>JAUNSV010000041.1 GCA_030539055.1 Eubacteriales bacterium
AAAACTATTCACTTTACTTTATTATTATTTTTTGATAATATTAAATATAATAACAAATGAAAAACTTTTAAGTATTCATTTAAATAATAAGGAATAATTATGATTGTAGTTAAATTTAAAAAAATATTTTTCTTACAACTTTTTTTAATAGTTCTAATTTTACTATCTTCTTGTAATAGTAATAGTATTGTTAAAGAAAGTGATTTTAATGAAAGTATTGATTCAAATATATTAGATCAAAATAAAGATAAACAAAAAAGTGATCCAAATTTTATTATATCAGATATACTGCCTAATGAAGATATAGAGGAAATTGTTGATAAAACAAGTATAAAAGAAGTAAGAGAATTTGTTGATTCATTAGATAGAGTTATTTTGGTACCAAAAAATATTGAAAAAATATCTGTTATTTCAAAAGATGCTCAATTTATATGTTATTCTTTATCTCCTGATAGCATAATATCAATTGCAAACTCTTGGAGTAAAGATTTTGATAAATTTTCTAATCTAAAAATATCATCACTCCCTATAAGTGGCGATATTTATAGCGAAAATAGTATTATTGATTTCGAATTAATAAATAAACTTAATCCAGATGTTATTATCAATATTGGAAATAATGATAATATAAATGAAAAAATAAATTTATTACAAAAAGAAACATCCATACCTATAATACATATTGATTATTCTTTTAATAATATTTCTGAAACATATAAATTAATGGGAGATTTATTGGAAAAAGAAGATGAAGCAGATGTATTATCTACATATTTAGAAGATATTTATATAAAAATAAAAAATATAGTATCAAATAAAGAAATTCAAAAGAAAAAAATTATTTATATAAATAAAGAAAATTTACAATACAATGAAAATTTAGCAACAAATCAAATAATAAATATAGTTGGTAAAAATTCAATAAAAGAAGTCATAACAAATAAAGAAATAGATTTTAATAAAATAGAAAAAGTTGGAGTTGATGTAATTTTTTATGAAAAAAATTCATATTTAGATAATAATACTAATAAAGAAACCTTGAAAGGATATAAATTAATAAATAATAAGCAATTTTTTCTTATTCCATCATCTCCATATAGTATTATATCAAATGAAAATTGTATAAATAATTTTCTAGGTTTAAGTTGGATATGTAATATCCTATATTCTGAAGAATGTGACTATAGTATACAAGAAGAATATAAAAACTATTTTAATTTATTTTATCATTATAAAATAAGTAATGAAGAAATAAGCACAATTTTGAACTAAAAATACTCATTTAATGTTTTACATACTTCTTTTGTTTGATAATAAGATAATCCACCTTGTACAAATACATAAAAAGGCTCCTTTATTGGAGCATCACAAGATAGCTCTAATGAAGAACCTTGTATAAATGAACCAGAAGCCATAATTACTTTTGAATTGTATCCTGGCATATCCCATGATTCTGGAGAAACAAATGAATCTATAAAAGAATTCTCTTGAATTATTTTACAAAAAAGCTTTAAATTATCTTCATTTTTTAGTTCTATTATACTAACAATATCTCCTCTTTTTTCATTACTTAAAGGAAATACTTTATATTTCTTTTCTTCAAACAATTTAGAAATTAAGGTCGCTCCTTTTATAGCATTACTTACCATTTGTGGTGCAAAAGACAAGCCTTGCAAAATATTAATATTTTGATTAAAATTACAACCAACTTCTTTTCCTAAACTAGGCGATGTCAAACGATAACTACATTGTTCTATTATTTCTTTTTTTCCAACAATATATGCACCACTTTTACATATACCACCACCTAAATTTTTTATTAAAGAACCCACACATACATCTGCTCCAAAATCACTTGGTTCATAAATATTTGTAAATTCGCCATAGCAATTGTCTACCATAATATATATATTCTTATTTTTTTTCTTTATAATATTAATCACTTCTTCCAATTCTTGTGGTAAAAATGAATGTCTATTTGTATATCCTTTTGACCTTTGTATTAGTATTAATTTAGTATTTGAGTTTATTGATTGTAAAATTTTTTCATAATCAAAATCATTATAATATTCACTAGTTGTTAATTTATTATTGTGGATTAAATCTACTTTATTAAAACTAATATTGTATTCTTTTAATGAGCCTTTTTTTTCTATTATTCCAATTGTTTCAGCTAAAGTATCATAAGGCATTCCAGTAATTGAAAGTAAATCATCTCCTGGTCTTAATAAAGCTTGTAAACAAATTGTTAAAGCATGAGTCCCAGATATAAAATGTGGTCTTACTAACGCATCCTCTGTATGAAAAATATTTGCGTATATTTTATCTATTATATCTCTACCAGAATCATCATAACCATAACCAGTACTTTCAATAAAATGATTTGTTGATACTTTATTTTTTTTAAATGCCTTAAGGACTTTGATTAAATTTTTTTCTTCAATTTGATTAAAAGTATCATAAGTCTTATATAAACTTTCATCAATATTGTCAATATTTAATTTTAATGAATTTTGCATTCTCTTCTCTCCTAAACCAAGTCATTTGCCTTTTAGCATAATTTCTTGATTTTTGTTTAATAGTATTAATAATATTTGATAATTCACTATCTATATTTGTATAATTTATTTTTTCAATACTATTAATATTATTATTTACATAATCATACAATTCTTTATATCCTATGGCTTGCATTGATCTATATTCTTTTTTGCAACCATTTAATATTAAATTTTTAATTTCTAATAACAAACCATTATTAATCATTAAATCAATTCTTTTGTTAATTCTATCATATAATACTTCTTTATCACAATATAAGGCATAATACTCATAATCAAATTGCGATTTTTTATTTGATTCTTCTTCATTATGCTTTGATATTTGTTCATTATGTAACATATAATACTCTAATGCTCTAATTACTCTTTTTTCATTATGAATATGTATTTTATTGTATGATTCTATATCAACTACTTTTAGATTATCATATAAAAATTCAATTCCTTTATAATTTTTTATTTTATATATTAATTTTTCTATTTCTTCTTTTCTAATACTATTTTCTTTTTTAAAATTAATATCATATAATATAGCTTGTATATAAAATCCTGTTCCACCAACAATAATTGGTATTTTCCCATCATTATATATTTCTTTTATTGCTTTTTTTGCCATTTGTTTAAATGTTGTAATATTAAAATCATAATCAAAAGGAACAACATCTATTAAATAATGTTTAACATTGTCCATTTCATCTTTAGTAATTTTTGCAGAACCAATATTTAATCCCTTATATACTTGAATAGAATCAGCAGATATTATTGAACCATTGATTTTTTTTGCTAATTCTATAGCATAAGTTGATTTTCCCACAGCAGTTGGTCCTGCTATTATTATTAATTTGTTCATATAATTCTTTTAAATTTTTTATCTAGTTCATAATGAGACATAGAAAAAATTGTTGGTCTTCCATGAGGGCAAAAATTTGGATTTTGTAAATTAAAAAGATCATTTATTAGTGTATTAATTTCCATTTGATTTAATCTATCATGAGCTTTAACTGCTTTTTTACATGCCATAGATGCAATTTTTTCTTGTATAATATTTATTTCTTTTGTGTATGATATATTAGATAAATCATTTATTAATTCTAATAATAATTCTTTTTTTGATATTTCAGGTAAATCAAAAGGAATAGTAGAAATTTTCACTTCTCTTTCTCCGAATATTTCGATAGTAAAACCAATTTTTAATAAATAATCTTTATATAATTTAATTGAATCAATTTCTTTAATAGAAAGAATTAATATGATTTCTGGAAATATTTTTTGAGACAATAAACCTACTTCCATAGTATCATTAATTTTTTTCATCATTTTTTCATAATATACTTTTTCATGCGCTGCATGTTGATCAATTACATATAATATATCATTCAATTCAACTAAAATATATGTATCAAATAATTGACCTAATATTTTAATATTTGATAATTTAGAATCTTTTTTAGAGTTTTGTAATGAAATATAATCATTGTTAATATTATGGTTATTATCAATATTATTGCTTTTGTAATTGATATTACTATTGACATTATTATCATTGTTTGTATTTTTAATACTTATTCTATTTAATACTTCATTAGAATCATTATTTTTTTCATAATGCTCACTTCCATAAAGAGTATTTTTCTCAGCAATATTAAAAATAGTCCTTTGTGTATTATCTTCAAATATTTTTTCTTCATTATTAATTTTTGAATTAAAAAATGTGTTATCATAATATGTTCTTAGTTTTTCTTTAATTAGTGAATAAATAGTAGTATATATTATATTATTATTTGAAAATCTTACTTCCATTTTTTGAGGATGAACATTTACATCAACAATTTCTGGGTCTATATTAATATTTAATATTACAAAAGGAAATTTATGTTGCATTAAATATGGTTTGTATGCTTCTTCAATTGCTTTAGTAATTATTTGATTTTTAATATATCTATTATTTATAAAAAATATTTCATTTAAACGATTATTTTTTGCATATTCTGCGTTCGCAATATAACCATTAATTGAAAAATTAGTATTATTATTTATTTCAATTAAATTATTAACACATTCTTTACCATAAAGAGTATAAATAATATTTTTTAAACTTCTATCTCCTGATGTATGAAATTTTTCTTTTCCATCAATAATAAATCTAAAGCTAATAGATGGATTAGACAAAGCAACTTTTTCAATTATATCATATATTTTTGAACTCTCTGTTTGAGATGAACTTAAAAAATTTTTTCTAACTTGTATATTTTCAAATAGTTCTCTAATAGTAATTATAGTCCCGTCATTTATTGATGTTTCTACTATTTCTTCTCCTTTGCCAAAATTAATATTATATTTATAACCAAAATCATTTTCTTTCTTTTTTGATTCCAAAGAAACTTTTGATACAGATGCAATGCTTGCCAAAGCTTCTCCACGAAATCCTAGTGTATTTAATGATTGAAGATCTGAAATATTAGTTATTTTAGATGTAGCATGTCTTAAAAAAGCTAATTTCATTTCATTTTTTTCAAATCCACAACCATTATCTATTACTCTAATTAAAGATTTGCCACCATCTTCAATTTCAATTGTTATTTTAGTTGAATTTGCATCTATTGAATTTTCTAGTAACTCTTTAACAATATTAAGAGGTCTCTCAATTACTTCGCCAGCAGATATTTTATTTATTGTATTTTCATCTAATACTTTTATCATTAATACTCCTCTTTTATTATATTTAATTTTTTATCAATAAAAATTGCAATTATATTTATATTGTTTTTTTTAGAAAAATTGTTTAAAAAAGAATTACTCTCTTCAAGTCCTTTAATTATACATGTTGTAGAAAGAACATCTGCAATCATAGCATTATCCATACATATAGTAACAGAGTATAAATTATTATCAACTGGGTATGAGGTCGAAGGATCTATTATATGATGATAAATTTTATCATCTCCATCTATTTTAAAATATCTTTCATATATTCCTGCTGTGACAACACTCTGATTTTTTACTTTAATTGTATCAATAATTTTACTCTCATCAAAAGGCATTTTTATCCCAATAATAAAATCTTGATTATTTTCTTTAGAACCTATGCATACTACATTTCCACCAAAATTAATAATACAAGAATATATATTGTTTTCTATTAAATACTCTTTGATTTTTTCTGATACATATCCTTTTGCAATACCACCCAGATCATATTGAATAATATTTCTACTATTTTCTATATCTTTATTGCTTGGTAAAGTTTTTCTATTATTTATATCCCATAAATCAATTAAGCTACCAATAGTAATATCAAAAGCGTTTGATGTTTGTTCTTTGTATAAAAAAGAAATATTTATTAAATTTTTTAATTCTTCACTTGCATTCTCTAAATCTAATTCTAAATGATTGATTTTATATAATTCAGAGTCTTTATTTGTTTTTGAAAAAAGTAATTCATAATCATTTATCATTTTTATAGTGTTGTTTAAAGTTTTTATAGCATTTTCTTTGTTATCATAATCATATGCAATAATAGAATAAAATGTATTAAAAGCAAATGACTCTTTAAATATTTTTTCTTTTTTTATAGAACAAGAATTCAATAAAAACAAAGAAAGTATAAATAATAATAATAAAAGTTTTATTTTCTTTAACATAATGTTTTCAATATTTCTTTTGCTCTATTAGTAATTTCCTCTGGTACTCCAGCTAAATGTGCTACTTCAATACCATAACTTCGATTAGCAAATCCTCTTACTATTTTTCTTAAAAAGATTATATCTTTATTTTGCTCTTTTATAGTAATATGATAATTATTTACACCATTTAATTTTCCATCTAATTGTGTTAATTCATGGTAATGTGTGGCAAACAGTGTCTTTGCTTTAATTTTATTACTAATATATTCTATTACAGACCAAGCTATAGATAAACCATCATATGTTGATGTTCCTCTACCTATTTCATCTAAAATAAGTAAAGATTTATCCGTAGAACATTTCATAATATTTGCTACTTCATTCATTTCAACCATAAAAGTAGATTGTCCAGTAGATAAATCATCACTGGCACCTACTCTAGTAAATATTCTATCAACAAGGCAAATATTAGCACTATCGCAAGGGACAAACGATCCGATATGAGCTAATATTACAATTAAGGCAATTTGTCGCATATAAGTGGATTTTCCAGCCATATTAGGACCTGTAATAATATCTATATAGTTATTATTGTCTAAATATGTATCATTTTTTATGAAGTTATCTAAACCTATTATTTCTTCTATAACGGGATGTCGACCATTTTTAATATCTATGATATCTTCATCATTAATTTGTGGTCTAACATAATGATTATTTGTAGAAACATATGTAAGTGATAAGTATACATCTAATAAAGCTAAAGCTTTGGATGTTTGTTTGATTCTAATAATATTTTTTTTTATTTCATTTATTATTTCTTGAAATAATTCATACTCTATATTTTTTAATTTTTCTTCTGCTCCCAAAATTTCATCTTGTAATTTATTTAATTTTTCAGTAGTATATCTTTCTGCGTTTGTTAAAGTTTGTTTTCTAATAAAATAATCTGGTAAATCTTGTTTTTGTGCATTACTTAGTTCAAAAGTATATCCAAATAATTTACTATATTTTATTTTTAATGCTTTCGCTTTTGTATTATTTCGCTCTTCATTTTCATAATCACTAAGCCATTCTTTCCCTTTAATTTTACTCTCTCTAAGTCTATCCACTTCAATATTATATTTTTCTTTTATAATACCTGCTTCACGAAGTGAAGTTGGCGGATCATCGCAAATTGATTTAGAAATCAATTCAAACAAATCCTCCAATGAATCAATAGAGTTATTGATTTCTTTTATTTCTTTTGAATTAAAATTAGAAAGTAAATTCTTAATAAATGGAATATTAATTAATGAAGATTTAAAACATATAATGTCTTTTGGATTTGCACTATTTACACAAATTTTTGATAATATTCGTTCAATATCATATATAGAATATAAGTATTCTCTTATTTCACAAACATCTATATAATTATTTGAAAATTCTTCGATTGCATCTAACCTATAATTTATTTTATCTTTTGAAATAAGTGGAGATTCAATCATTTTCTTTAATAATCTAGCACCCATTGAAGTTTTAGTTTTATCCAATACCCAAAAAAGAGATCCT
>JAUNSV010000069.1 GCA_030539055.1 Eubacteriales bacterium
AAGACATATAAATTATCATTTTACATTACTTGGAGAAATATCAGATTATTTAAATAATGTTTTTGATAATAATGTAGAAGTAATAGATTTAGATGCTGAAAATATTGATTTAGGACAATTTATAAAAAAAATAATTAATTTTGATATTACAGGGGTTGCTATACTTGTTTCACCCGAGAATTTAAGCCATTCTATAAAAGTAGCAAAAATATTAAAACAAATCTATCCAAAAACAAAAATTATTGCCTATGGACATTTAGCAGAATTATTACCAAACATATTTAGTAAATATGATAGTTTTGATGCTGTACATGTTAATGGAGATCAAGAAACGGCAATAGAAAAATTTTTCTTATATGTAAGTAAAAAAATAAAATTAGAAGAATTATCAGGAATAAATCTTTTAGAAAAAGGAAAAATAATTAAAACTGCTAAAGGTGAATTTTTATCTGAAGAAAAATGGGGATTTACTAGAATAAATAAATTACCTGTTCAAGACTATTGTAAAATTAAAGAGGCCAATAGAGTTATTATTAATTTAACAAGAGGATGTCCTTTTTCTTGCCCACATTGTTTAGTACATATAATTCAAGGTAATAAAGTTAGATATAGACCTATAGAAAAAGTAAAAGAATATCTACAAACTATTTATCCTAGATTCACACATATTAAATTATGGGCAGCAAATTTCACGTTAAATAAAAAATATGTTAATGATTTTTGCAAAATGATTTCAGAAAATTTTCCTTATCTTACTTGGGAATGTGCAACAAGAGTTGATTTAATAGATGATGAAGAATTAATTAAAAAAATGAAATTGTCTGGTTGCAGACAAATTACATTAGGTATAGAATCTATTGAAGAAGAAGATTTATCTAATATAAATAAAAACTATAATTTAAAAAATTTAAAAAAAGTAATAAAATTAATGCAGTCAAATAATATGGTAATAAAAGCATGTATAATGTTAGGAATGCCAAATCAAACAAAATCAAGTATTATAAAAACTTTAGATTTTTTAAATGATTTAAAATTAAAAATCAGACCAACAATATATACTCCATATCAAGAGATGAACGAGAACTTAAGTGTAGAAGAAATTGAAATGTTTAATAGAAAGCTATTCTATGTTGAAAATAAAGAAATAACATATAGGCAGTATTTACAATTATTATATAATTTAAATGATTATAAAAATATATTGAAATAAAGTAAATATAAAGTTATAAAGTAGGGTGTAGCACTTATGTAATTACACCCTACATGTTAAATTTGAAGATCAAAATACATAAGAAAAGTGGCTTCGCCACATGTACACGACGCAAAGCACCGGCACAAAATTAATGTAACTTAACCTTGTTATATACAGAAAAATCAACTAAATTTTATTTTTTTACGTCTGTTACCCACAGACTAAAATAAAATTTATTTTGTCAAAAAGTTGATTTTTCCTATATAATAAAAAAACTCTTACCTAAAGGTAAGAGAAAAAAGTCTGCATTTTTTTGTTTAAAGAACTATTTACAAACCATAACGGCTTTTACAAAAGCTCTTTGGGCAAGGTTTTGGATTTCTGTTTGGGGGAGTTGACAGTCATTGTACTTGATAAAATCTGCCATGCAAGCAGAAATTCCTGTGCGTTTGTATGCTTCTGCCCAAGAAACAATACATGGTACAGCATTACTGGTTACTATCGAAGTTAGAGGTTCTACATAAAACCCCATTTTGATTAATCTTTTGATTTCTTTAGAAAATAAAACGAGAATAATTGAAAATGTACCCATTTCAGCACACTCAATTATTTTGTTTTCTTGCCGGTCTGTTCTTGACAAAGTATCATCTCCTATAATTTTATTGCAGACTTTTTTTTACGAAAACAATGAAATTATTCTGTTGCCTTACATTGATTTCGCATAATAAAATTATACCACATTATGTAAAATAAGTAAAATAATTTTTTATTTATTATAGAATATATAAATTGCAATATTAAGTGTCCGTTTTTTTACAATGTTTGTGATTCTATTTT
>JAUNSV010000070.1 GCA_030539055.1 Eubacteriales bacterium
CATAATTGTTTTTTTATAATAACATAATTTTTTACATTTAATTACATTTTGGTTTGCTAAATTTTTAATATTGAATGAAAAATAAAAAATTTAATATAGCTATATTTTTAAGTATTTTATTATTTCTTTACATAAATACTTTTTCAATAGGTGTAAATGATATAACCTCATATGTGACTAAAGCTGAGTTTGATAACGCAATTACTAACATTACTATTAAAATAAATTCTATGGACCAGTCAATCGAATCAAAGATTATTGATTTCTATAACACAAATCCATTACCTTATGAGGCTGGCTCTGGCTTAAGCCTAGACAGGAATTACGGATATAATAAATGGGCATTTAACGTTACAATGACACAAGAGCGCATCCTCTGGCCTACCAGGGATATTTCATTGACCACTACATTAACTGAGCTATACAGGTACACGGCTAGCAACCCAACATTATACTCCATGACTTTCAGGTGCTCTTATACTGGGAACTTAAACTCAGTTGTGAGTTGGCAAATAGTTGACTTGTCATGGACTGAAATCTGGGGGTGCCGCGTCAATAACGGGTTAGCACGTGACGTAACGGGATTTAACTATCAGTGTACAACTTCTACGCTTTACCTATCGGCTGGCGAAACCGTCGTTGTGCGGGCAATGCTACATGTACAAAACCCGGTTGTTGTTGGGGCATCTTCTTGCGCAGTAGTGTACCTGCACTTATGAGTACGCTTAAATGGTTCGACAGGATTTGTCCCTGGTACTTTTATTATTAAAATTATCCATGTGACTATGTTAGCAACAGGGGCTAAGGATGCCGCAGCTGATCCGTGTTTTTTTACTACGTCTACCGTATGCTTTGGGTTGCGGCGCCTAGCTCACCAGAAGCATTGTAAAAAAATTGATGATGCAAACCATTATAGATTTTGATTTACTTTTAATTTTACATTAAATTTAAACGCCAAGACCTTGAAGGTGTCTTTAAAGTAGCAGTATTGACTTTATTTTTTTTTAGTAATATAATAAAAAAATAAAGTCAATTTTTATTTAAAATAATATATTTGTTTTGAAAGGAGAAAATCATTCATAAATTTGATGATTTAAATCCATTTGCTTCTCTAACATTTTTTATATTTATTTCTACCTTAATAATGTTGACAATGCATTTTGTCTTAATTATTATATCTTTTTTTGTAAATATTTTGTTCTATTTGTATTTAAGTAAAGATTATAAAATCAAAAATCATATTTATTATCTATTTCTTTTATTAATAATTATCATAATAAATCCTATTTTTTATCATAAAGGAAGCACTATTTTATTTTTCATTAGAAATAATGCATTTACTTTGGAAAGTTTATTGTATGGTGTAAACCAAGGCTTAATGGTTATTTCTATTATTTATTTATTCAAATCATTTAGTATTATTTTTACTGTAGATAAAATAATTTATGTTTTATCTTTTTTTTCAATGAAAATTTCATTAATTTTATGTATTACTTTAAGATACATTTCATTATTCAAAATTGAATATAAAAAAATAGAATTAGCAGGAAAAGGTTTGGGACTATACTCAGATTATAGTATGATAGATAAAATTAAAGCTAAAACACAAATTTTATCCGTACTTGTTACTTGGGCTTTAGAAAATGGAATAAAAACATCTGATAGTATGGCTGCAAGAGGTTATGGAGCTACAAAAAGAACATCATTTTCTATATATAGATTCACAATGGAAGATAAAATATATATTTTTATTAATACATTTTTTTTACTTTTGCTTTTATTTTATTATATAAATAATCATTTATATATTAATTTTTACCCTACAATTCAAATCAATACAAGCAATTATACTTTTATAATATATTTTATATTCTTATTAATAAATATATCACCTTTTTTTATAAATTATTTATATAATACTATTTGGAAAATTAGAATAAAAAATTATGATTATATAAAAAATACAAATGAATTAAAAATTAACAATTAAAATAAGGAATACAAATACATTATAAAAT
>JAUNSV010000071.1 GCA_030539055.1 Eubacteriales bacterium
ACCAGTCCAAGGTTGAGACAACCAAGTTGCTGATTCACCAGTTTTATAGTATATATACGGGTGTATTGTAGAATCTAATATATAGTGTGAAATAAATCCATAGAGAAAAGCAATCACTTCAGAATTGTTACTGTAATAGTTTAATTTAATATAGTTAATTAATGTTATTATAAATTCATTGGTTTTTTTTGTGTGAAAAATTTCTGCGAAAGCTCTTACCTGTTTAGCTTTTTTAATATTAGCAGAAGTATAAAAATTTAAAGTATCCATACTTTGCGCAAATAATTTTAACTTTTCTTTTTGATCTTTTAAAAGTATTTTTGTGTTTATGTCTAATTTGTTGTAAACATCAATAATAAAATAAGCGTGTGTTACTGTACTTGCCATTTTATACCTCCTTATATTACAAAATTATATCATAATATTTCATTATTTTTTCATACTTTTTAATATAATTATATGATATAATCAATAATAGGTGAGAATATGAGGGACAATAAGCGTTTTAAAAATTTAGATGAACAAATAGAAATATTTAGATATAAAGGATTAGTTGTTGAAAATGAAGAATTTGCTAGAAATGTTTTATTAAAAGAGAATTATTTTTTTATAAACGGTTATAGACATCTATTCATGAAATCTTGTGATAATAAAAGATATATAGAAGGTACTACTTTTGAAGAACAATATAGTTTATTCTTATTTGACAGAAGTTTTAGAAATATCATATTTAAGTATTTATTGGTTATTGAAAATAATACAAAGTCAATCATTTCTTATCAATTATCTAAAAAATATGGTTATAAAGAAAGTGACTATTTGAAAGCAAAAAACTTTGATACTTCACCTGATAAATCACGACAGGTTAATGATTTAATTAGTAAAATGAAAAGACAGGTTAGAGTAAACGGTAGTCAACATTCTGCTACAAGACACTATATTACAAACTATGGATATATACCGTTATGGGTTTTGGTTAAAGTATTATCTTTTGGAATAATAAGCGAATTGTATTCTATTTTAAAAAAGGAAGATAGAGAGGCAATTTGTGATGTGTATGGTATTGATAGTAGAACATATTCAAATTATTTACCCATATTAGCTAATTATAGAAATTTATGTGCTCATGAAGATATATTATTTTGTAATAGGACACAGAAAATCATTGATGACACAATATATCATCATATATTAAATATTGAAAAAACAAATGATGAATACATTTATGGTAAAAATGATTTGTTCGCATTACTTATAATTGTTAAACAATTGTTGTCATATACAGAAATTAAAAATATGTCATTAGAAATTCAACATGTATTAGATAATTTAGAATTAAATCTAAAAACAATACCTATTACTAAGGTATTGAATGAAATGGGATTTCCAGAAAATTGGAAAGATATTGTAGAAATTAATTAGGGTGATTATATGAGAGAAAGAATAAGAAATTTATTAAAAATTTTATTTGGAATTATAGTTGGTGCGGGAGTTACATATGTGATAATAACCAATCCGTTTGGAGAGAAAACTTCTAGTGGTGTTTTAGGTTGTAAATACACTAGTTGTGAAAATAAGGTTATAATTGATAACACTGGAATCAGTGCGGCTGTTAGTAAGGTATATGATGCTGTTGTAATGGTTGAAAATTATAAATCAAATCAATTACAAGGTAGTGGCTCTGGATTTGTTTATAAAACTGATTCAAAATATGGATATATAATGACTAATCAACATGTTGTTGAAAATTCTACTTCGTTAAAAGTCAGAATGTCAAATGGGGAAGAGGTAAAAGCTAATTTACTATCTGGAGATGATTATTTGGATATTGCAGTAATCACAATTCCATTAAAGTCAGTAATTAATACTGTAGAAATTGGGGAGTCTAAAGATTTAAAATTAGGAGATTCAGTTTTTACGATTGGTTCACCTGTTGGTGAAGAGTATTTTAATACTGTTACGAGTGGAATTATATCTGGGCTTAATAGGCAAATTACTGTAAGTATAAATAGT
>JAUNSV010000072.1 GCA_030539055.1 Eubacteriales bacterium
TAATCATAGTTTAAAATGTAGTTTTAGTTTTCAATGTTTCACGTGAAACATTCATATTCTATAATAATATGTTTAGTAATCATATTAAATACTGATAAATAAATTATCAATCGAAAAAAATAATGGAATATATTGAATTTGTATTGAATTTTAGCTTTTAAGTTGATATTACACTTGAATAAGATTATTAGATATAGTGTTTTTTGTATTATTATCTGATTTTCTATTAAATGTAACTCTAAATTCTAATTAAACCAGTATTATTATCCTAATAATATAATTCAAAAATATCTTAATTATGTTGCTTATAAAAATAGTAATATCACTCTCACTAAAAAATAAAACAATCAAACAAAAAAGAAATGTTTCACATGAAACATTTCTTTAATCATAGTCAATATAATTATCAAATAATTGGATTTTTGGTAGGTATTCCAGCCTTTCTGGGATATTTATTTGGTGTATGCTCAATTTTATTTATTACAAGTAATTGTCTAGCTGGTTCATTATCTATTAAATTATATATATAATTACAATTTGATATTTTTCCACCAAGTATTTTTATAGCATTTCTTGACTTCGTTATTTCATCATCACAATCGAGCATTTTATACATTATTGCAAAAGCACTTACTTTTGTTAATGGTAAAAGATACTCAGCCAAAGTAGCTATTTTTGCAACACCACGAGATAACACAAAATCAAATTTTTCTCTATACAATAAATCTTTTGCAATATCTTCAGCTCTTGCGTGAACTAATTTTACATTAAATAATCCTAATTCATCTATTACTTCTTTCAAAAAGTCAAGTCTTTTTTGTAAAGAATCTACAAGTACAAAATGAATATTATTTTTATTTAAAACTATAGCAAGTGGAATTCCAGGAAAACCAGCACCTGTACCTAAGTCCAAAAAATTCATTTCATTATTGAGTAAAAAAGCTTCGTTAAAATTTTTTATATTCAAAAATTGAAGAGAATCAATATAGTGCTTAATGATAAATTCTTTTTCATCTACAATTGAAGTTAAATTCATTACTTTGTTTTTTTGTAAAACCACTTGCATAAAAGAGAATAGTTTTCTCTTCATATCAGATGAAAACTCAAATTTATTTATACTATGTGAATACTCATCGAATATTTGCTCAAATTCTACAAATTGCATTTTTGTATATCCTTTTTTATCATTTTTATTTCATTATTAAAATTATTTAAATACTAAATATTATTCTTATTTGTTTTGAAAATAGCGTCTTCATTTTTATCAACATTTAGGTAAAAATGTAGGCTCCAGAAATAAAAAAAGATTATTTTCAAATTTTTGCAGTCTCCAAAAAATACCAGAATGTGAAAAAATTAAGAATTTATTAATATGTGGAATTATATGTGGATAACTATTCTATGATTTAAAAAAATATAATTACTTATTTTAATACTTTCTTTTATTTAATTAAATTCTATTAAATAATTTTAATATCTTGTTCTGTTTATTTTGCTTTATATTGCTATTTAATCAACTCTTCAAATAAATCATCAATACAGAAATGTCTGCGGGAGATACTCCAGCAATTCGACTTGCTTTACCTAAATTTTCTGGCATAATTTTTTTTAATTTTTGTCTTGCTTCCAATCTTAAATTTTTAATATCATCATAATTTATATTTTGTGGTATTATTTTCTTCTCCATTTTTTTGAAAGATTCAACTTGCATCCTTTGCCTTTTTATATATCCCTCGTACTTTATTTCAATACTTACTTGAGTAATTTCATCTTTATGCAAAATAGGGCGATTATCATCAATCTCTTTCAACAATTCATAAGATAACTCAGGTCTTTTGCATAATTCATACAAAGAGATACCATTATTTATTTTTACACTATTATTTTTTTGCAAAAATTCATTTACTTTATCACTTGGGCTAATAATTAAATTTTTAAGTCTATTTATCTCATTAAGT
>JAUNSV010000042.1 GCA_030539055.1 Eubacteriales bacterium
AAATTTATGTAGGCTAGAGCTAAAAAAATAATGTAAGCTTAAAATAAAAATATTATTAAGCGTGTGTAAACTATATTAAGTATCTATTCATTTTTAAGCCCTAACCCCTAATTTCCTTAATTTGCATTTCATAAACTGGGGATGGGCGGGAGAGATAAAATAATTGTTTTTTTTATATAAATAGTTTTTTATTGACCCTTACAATTTAATTACATTTTGGTTAATTAATAATAATATATAATTATTGAATGAAAAATAAAAAAATAAATATAGTTCTATTTATATGTTTGATATTATTTCTTTCTATAAATAGTATGGCTATAGGAGTAAATGATAGCTCATTATATATAACTAGAGCTGAATTTGACACAAAAATAGCTGACATTAATACAAAAATTAGTACCATTGAGCCTACCATTACCGCTAAGGTAAATGACTTTTATACAGCTAATCCGCTTACCTATGTCGCTGGCACTGGAATTACCGTGGAGCTGAACACGACGAATAATCGATACAATATATCGTTAAATTTAAATAATGCAACACAAACTTTCCCGTCAGCGCGTCTGACAGTGACTACTACAACGACCCAAATATTTCAATACACATTCACTCAAGATGCAATTGCCATGTTCTCATGCACACTATCACCCCTAAATAGTACAGGGACTTATGCAAATATTAGACTTATAACAAACAGGCGAACAAATGGTTGGTTCTGTAACTGCCACGCAGGCTGGGGATGGGCAACTGCAGCCATCACTGGACCGAGTTATATGGAGTATGTAAAAAGCGGACATATGTGGACTTGCGACATGACAATGGTGGGCGCTCAATCTGTTGTGTCAGTAAACAGTTTTCAAATTTGTATGATTATACTAGGTGCGTAATATCGAGACCGTCACATTCTTGCCTGTGGAAAAACACATGTACAACTTAACAACATGGGGAGATCCTTGAATAAATCATCAGAATGCTGTACTATGGACGGACTGTATTTGTGTTGCACAGAGTGGTGAAACCTGATATTCATAGAAAAATAATTTTCCATACCTTCGGTTGCGTCAAGCTGTGACTGCATTAAACTGTTGTGACCGAAAAAATTGCGATTAAAAGCTTTACACACTTCAATGCTGGTGTATGGGTTTATTGTGCAGGGATGATACTGGTGACTGATATTTACATTCCTTTTTTGTCGTTAACAATTTTAAAGTTTCCATTTAATACTTAGCACTAATGTGCAATAACTCATAGTCTCTGTTAATTTATATTATTTTTGATTTATTAATTATTAATTTATTGTATGTTACTTGATTACTGCGAATATATACATAAATAATAAAATAATATTGTTTATATTTTAATTTATTAAATATGAGAGATTAATGTACATTGAAAAAAAATAAATCATTCACATCATATATAATGGTGGAGTGATTTTTTTATTGTTATAAAAATATAAATTAATAAAGCAAATAGAGGTTAGTATTAATGCTAAAATAGGAATGTAGTTTTATGCTAATAAAATAATGTAGGATTTAGTATGTTATATATAATTGTAAAATGCCTGTTGAATTTTTTTGTTTATAATATTTCACTCCTAACCCTAACCCCTAATTCCTTTAATTTGCATTTCACAAACTGGGGATGGGCGGGATTAATAAAATGATTGTTTTTTTAGTAATATAATTTTTTACATATAATTACATTTTGGTTTATCTATATAAAATATTTAATGAAAAATAAAAAATTGAATATAGCACTATTTATATGTTTGATGTTATTTCTTTCTATAAATAGTATGGCAATTGGCGTCAATGATAGCTCATTATATGTAACTAAATCTGAATTTGACTCAGAAATAGCTAAAATTAATACAAAAATAAGTAATATTGAGCCTACCATTTCTAATAAAATAATTGACTTTTATACGGCTAACCCGCTGCCATATATTGCCAGAAATAATATATTAATAGAGCTCGATGGATCATCAAATAAATACAAAATTTCTACTAACTATTTAAATACTATTGAAACTTATCCGCCAACGCTGTTAACTAACGTGAACTCCTGGGCAGCCATAATTAACCGAACATTTGCCCAAAATAGCTTTATAGTATTGGTTGGCACTTATCCAGAATCGAATACATCAACCCATTACGCGATGGCTAGAATTACCCATGGGGGTGGGGTCACGAATTACAACACAAATATATACTGCGGGTACGGCTGGTCCACCGCAGCGATTCAAGGGCCGACCTTTTTCCGCTATGTCACTGCTGGGGAGAGTCTCCGAGTGGAAGTGACCTATGTAAACGCGGTGTCCGTAATACCTGCTGGGTCATGGCGCCTATATATTTGTGCCATAAATTAACACCTTGCCGAAAACATTAGGCGACCAAAATACACATGCGTAGCCCAAGTATATTTTTGGTCGGCAAATCACAAGGATTTAAATAAAAACGGTGATACATCACCGTTTTTTTGTTATAAATTAGTTAGTAATTAAACAAAATAAAAAAACCACACCGAAATAATTATAATAATTTCACCTAATGATATATTAAAATTACACCGAATATTATTGCAAAATTTGACCCAATATGATACAATATAGTTAAAATATAAAAAGGATATATCATTATGACAAAAATTGCAAATAAAGAAAATTATAAAAATAGAGTAATTGATGCACTTGTTGATAGATATTTAAAAACTTTTGGTGCCATTTGTATTGAAGGTCCAAAATGGTGTGGGAAAACTTGGACATCATCATATCATAGTAATAGTGAATTTTTGGTTGGTAATCCAGACAATAATTTTCAAAATCGCTCGCTTGCTGAACTTTCTCCATCTCTTGTTCTCGAGGGCAATGTACCACGGCTCATTGATGAATGGCAAGAGGTTCCACCACTTTGGGATGCTGTAAGATATATGGTTGACAAAAGAGACAAAAAAGGCCAATTTATTCTTACTGGTTCTTCTACTCCAAAACGAAAAGGTATTTTACATAGTGGAGCAGGGAGAATTGGAAAGCTACATATGAGGCCTATGTCTTTATATGAATCAGGTGAATCAAGTGGTAACATTTCTCTTTTCGATATTTGCCACAATAAAATTATTCCTACTATTACAGGTGATGCAGATTTAAGAAATATTGCAAATTATATTGTAAAAGGTGGTTGGCCAGGAAATCTTAATATACCTATAAAAGATGCATCCATTCTTCCAAAATCTTACATTAATGCTATTTTAGATGATGATATAAAACGCATTGATAATAAAAAATATGATATTTCTAAAATGCGTCTTTTACTTCGTTCATTAGCTAGAAATGAAAGTACAAGTGCAACTAATAAAAAATTATTGAATGATATTAAAGAAGTTGATGATGAAACTGTAGATAATGATACTATTGCAAACTACCTTGATATTTTTAATCGTTTATTTCTTATTGATAATCAACAGCCTTTTTCATCGAATATACGATCAAAAGTGCGAATAAAGCAAGCAGAAAAAAGGCACTTTTGTGATCCATCTCTTGTATGTGCTTTGTTAGATGCTACACCTGATATATTAATTAATGATTTAAAAACATTTGGTTTTTTATTTGAAGCTATGTGTGAACGTGATTTAAAAATATATGCAGAATCATTTGATGCAAATTTATATCATTATCAAGATTATGCAAATAATGAGATTGATGCAATTATTGAATTATCAAATGGTAACTGGTGTGCATTTGAAATAAAACTTGGTGTTAATCAAATAGAAAAAGCTGCTTCATCTTTAATATATATTCGAGATAAAATTAAAAAAGATGGCGGTAGAGTGCCATCAGTATTGTGTGTTATTTGTGGAATGACCAATTCAGCATATATACGCACAGATGGAGTTATTGTTGTGCCTATCACTGCATTAAAAAATTAAAGAAGTTGTTCTTACATACAATCGCAAACAAAGTGACAGGTGTCATACTTTTTATTACACCGATTGTACTTGTATGGGTTTCTATAAATTATGTGATTCCTGTTGTATGTACAGTGGCAACCTTTGCGGCGGTACAGGAAGGACATTTGATTAGGACAGGAAAAACGGAGGTATCAAAATGACAGAACTAAAAATAACCAGTCCAGCATTTGAGACGGAAGATTGGATGCCTAGCTGCTACAGTGGATTTGGAGAGGATTTCTCCCCAGAAATACATATTGATGATATTGACGCAAGGACAGTTTCTCTGGTGATTACACTGGATGACTTAGGACATCCCATCAGACCGGGATACAATCATTGGGTTGCATGGAACATACCGCCAGTCAATGTCCTGCCGGAGCATCTTCCAAAAGGAGCAGTCGTGGAGCAGCCACTTCACATAGAACAGGGACTTGCCTATGGTAAACACTGCTACCGAGGTCCCAAGCCACCATTGAACTGGAATCACAGATACTGCTTTACGGTTTATGCCCTTGATGTATTATTAAAAATTAGCACGGATTCTGACAAGGAAGCTGTATTGAAGGTAATGGATGGACACATCTTACAGACTGGTGTTTTGTATGGTAAGTATCAGAAAAAACATAAATAAAAATTTTGAATTTATGGAGGATGATTTGATGTATAAGGGTATCTTGATTGCAGTGAAGAACATGGAAGAAAGCAAAAAATTCTATCATGATATACTGGACATGGATGTAGCAGGCGATTTCGGCGCAAATGTTCAACTGGATGGCGGAGTGTTTTTACAAACACTTGATACATGGGGCAGTTTTATCAACAACAAAGAAGTATGCCTTAAAAATAATGCCAGCGAACTATATTTTGAAGTTTCTGATATTGATGTGTTTTATAAAAAGCTACAAGTAGCCAATATTGAGTATGTTCATGAGCTACTGGAGCATAATTGGGGACAGCGAGTGGTTCGCTTTTATGACCCGAACCACCATATTATTGAAGTTGCCGAGGATATTTCAATGGTTGTAAAGAGATTCTTCCATAATGGAATGACGGTGGAACAGGTTGCCACAAGGATGGATGTTCCCGTGGATTATGTCAAAGAATGTTTGGAACATTAAATCCCAGCTTGAAAGCGAGGTGGCAGTAGATGCCAACAATAACAAAAAAGCAATTAGAGGATTACGAGCAGCTTTGCCGTAACAGAAACAATGGCCGTCTGCTGACCCCGGATGGACTGGGGTTTATCTGTTGTTGTGGTATACTAATTTTGTAACACCTTGGACTGATAATATGATAAAATAATATATTAACCAAGGAGGAGTAAGAAATGAGAGTACATCGTAGTGATGACTTTAAAAAAGAAGTAGTAATGGCCTATATGAAAGGTGATAAAAGCATAAAAGATATAGCAATTGAATATAATGTTGCTAGAAGCACTGTTTCAGATTGGGCAAGAAAATATAGTGAAGAATGCCAGTATAAAAATACCACTTTAAAAACAGATGAAAGTGCAGTTTCTGTTGAAATAAGGCGTCTTAATCTGCAATTAAAAGAAAAAGAGATAGAATTTTTAAAAAAAGCAGCGGCATTCTTCGCAAAGGAAATCGATTAGTGGTATATCGTTTCATTGATTAAGTGGCATTAAAGCAAGAAAAATACCCAAAGAAAATGGGATCACATCCAGCTCAACTCCTATATATCCCTTTGTCGGACTTCATTATTTTCTGTAAAATATTGGGTATCATACAAAGTGCTAGTAAATTTGTGTGCCTTTTTTGATAATGGGTAAATCGGGGGGTGTCTACTACACTTTTAAAAATTCGTGATATTCTGGGGGTTGTTTGAAAATGTAGTAATGCTTGGGTAATTGACCAATGAGTAAAGGTATTTCATAATTTTGTCAAGTAAGTTATTGAGCCCCGTGAGCGGCTTACCAAAAGTTCTATTTCTTTCGGTTTGTTTTGTACTTTTCACGTCCTCTTAAAAATTCACACCGTCAATTTTAAGTGTGTTTTTAGCCTTATTTTGACCTAGAAATTTGTGTACAGATGGTATCCTTGGTTTTGTATTATATTTTCATTGTATTGGAGTTATATAGAGTGTACATGAGTTTGCTGTAACAGTACATGCAACCGGACTAAACTGTGATACTGAAAGGGTGACTGTATCTCCAGCAGCAACCGCCATAGTAGGAAACGTAACTGTTGGCCCTCCACTGTTTGTCGCAACCGATAGAAGGGCATAAAGCGGTATAGCTAGTTGGAAATCCGGTGTTTTTAACTTAAATCGCTGTATCGTGTCCGAAGTCCCACTTCTTGCGGAGATTCTGGCGACACAACCCACGAGGGAGTTGTGAGTTAGTGTTGTTGATATAACGTCTTGATAATTAGATGTTGTAACAATTGCATTACCGGGCCCAGATATTACAGATGTAGTCAGTTGTGCTACGGACATTGTCCACTTATTATTTTGAACATTTTTAGTCAAATTAATCCCTGTCCCAGCTTCGTACATAGGGGTTATATTGCTGAAATAATCATTTATTTTTTGTTCAATTATAATGTCTATTTCAGATATTCTGGTATTAATAGCATTCAAAGCTGTATTAAATTCAGATTTAGATACATAGTTTGTACTATCATTTACCCCTATCGCCATACTATTTATAGCAAGAAATATTGTCAAACATATAAATAGGAATATATTTATTTTTTTATTTTTCATTCAATAATTATATATTAACATTAATTAACCAAAATGTAATTAAGTATAAATTAATGGTAGTATAAAAAAACAGCCACTTGGAAGTCTCCCGCCCATCCCCAGTTTATAAAATGCAAATTAAAGGAATTAGGGGTTAGGGTGAAAAGATAAAAAAATACATTTAGTAAATATTATTTTTGAATAAGTGGATCAATATTATAACTGTGTTATTCAATAAATCTTATTTTCTCTTATTATTTTTAACATACTAGGTACGGCAATATGCAAATTCCAAAGCACTTAAAAAATGATTCTATTATGATCAACTAATTTTTTGATTTTTTAAGCTTTTAAATTATTAAAAAAATTTGTTAAACATATTCGTTATTAAAAAATAAGTCAATCATTTTAGTAAGGTGAATTTATCAAATATAATTAAAAAAATTATTGACAAAATAATTATTTGTGTGATATTTTATAAAAAATAATACAATAATTAAGGAACTATGTTTTTGTTAGAGCCATTAAGTAATTAATTTAAATATTATAAATTCTACTTTAAATATTATTAAATTGGAATTTATATATTATATATCAGGAAAAAAATTAATTTTCCAAACAAAGTTCTTATTTCTAATTAATAAATAAATTAAATATTATGAAATATGCGAACAAAAGTTTAATTATAAACTGTAGTTC
>JAUNSV010000073.1 GCA_030539055.1 Eubacteriales bacterium
TACGGGAATTAATATTTGTGTAAAAAAGTGTGTCCTAAAACTTGACATAGATCCACAGTTATGAATTTAATAATAATGGTAAATCATTGCATCAGATATTAAAAGAACATTTTTTATTGTATATGAAATATAATTTTTCAAATAAAGATAATTAAAAAAAATAAAAAAATGAGAAACCAATTACAAAATTCAAAAAGCACGGTATAATTATATTACCGTACAAGTCTTGGTGTCTCATAACACTTAAAAGGAGGGAAAAAATAGTTATGAGAAAATATGCGTGCGGAGCATACGAAAGATTATCTAAAGAGGATCTTAAGAAATTAAAAACTGATGAAAGTATGTCTATTGAAAACCAACGATTGTTTATTAATTCATTCTGCAAATATAATGATTTAGAAATAGTTGCAGAATATGTAGATGATGGATATACAGGTAGTGATTTTGAAAGACCGGCATTTGAAAAATTAATTGAAGACATTGAAAATGGGAAAATTAACTGTGTAATTACAAAAGATTTGTCCAGATTAGGACGTGAATTATATCAAACCGGAAGATATATTGAAGATTATTTTGCAGACAAAGATGTTAGGTATATTGCAATTAATGATAATTATGATTCTTTAGTAGGAGATCCAACTTTATCAATGAAATTAACTTATAATGATTATTTGGTAAGAGATACATCAAGGAAGGTTAAATCAATATTTACAGCAAAGCAAAGAGCAGGAGATTATATTGGTTCATTTCCAAGATATGGATATATGAAGGATCCTAATAAAAAGAATCACTTAATTATTGATCCAGTTGCTTCAGTTGTTGTTAAAAAAATATATGAGATGGCATTACAGGGTATTAAGTGTAATAAAATAGCAGATACTTTAACTAAAGAAAAAATACCAATACCTATCGTGTATAAAAAAGAAACAAGAGGTTTGCAAGTTACGGATAATGGAGGATATGGAATTTGGAGACATCAAACAGTTAAAGATATTTTAACAAGTGAAATGTATATAGGAAATATGGTTCAAAATATTTGTAACAAAATTAGATATAATTCCAAGAAAAAAAGAGCTACAAAAAAAGAAGACTATATAATTGTTCCTGATACACACGATCCAATAATAGATAAAAATACATTTGATAAAGTTCAACAATTAATAAATTCTACAAAAAAAATTGTTACAAAGAATAAAAATACTTATTTATTTGGTGGTTTATTAAAATGCAAAGAATGTGGACATAATATAAGTATTTTAAAAAGAAAAAGTAAAACAACCGAAAATCATCATACACAATGTAATTCGTATTCAAAAAAAGGAAAATATGGAATATGCAATATTCATCGAGTTAATTATGATTGGCTGGAAAATGATTTGATTCAGGTTATTACAGACATATCTCAAAGTTTTTTAAAAGAATATAACAATAAATTATTGACAGAAGAAGTTAATAATATTATTCATGAAGATTTAGAAGATATTAATAATTTAATAAGTATGCTTGGCAAGGACATCTTCAAATATGAAAAAACAATCAAACAACTATATATGGACAAAGTTGAAGGAAAAATACCAGAAGACATATTTAGCAATTTAATGAATAAATATAACGAAGATTTAAACGTTGCAAAATCCAGAAAAGAAGAGGCAGAAAAAAAGAAAGATGAAATAATTTCTTCATCTACAAATTTAGATTATGACTTATGTGCTAAAAAAGTTTCAGAATTTATAAACACAAAAAAACTAACGCCAAGTCTTATTTCGGAATTAGTAGAGAAAGTAGAAATAGATAATGATAAAAACATTAAGATATATTTTAACTTTACTGAATTATCTGTATATGCGAGATGATTTTTTTTAAAAACAAATCGTCTCCCCTGGAAATGTAACGTCATATATTTTCTCCCCTTGAATGTGTTACGGG
>JAUNSV010000074.1 GCA_030539055.1 Eubacteriales bacterium
TTTTTTTTGTTTCTTCTAATGCACAAATTTCTACATATAGATTAATTATTCCATCGTCATCATAATTTAACATATTATTTCTCCTTAATTTATTAATACTCAAATAATGTGATTTGAGTTATTTTTATAATTTGGTGACCCATACGAGATTTGAACTCGTGAATGTCGCCTTGAGAGTGTCCCTCTCAAGAGTGTAAAAATGTTTGAAATTTCACTTTAATATATATTAAAAAATACTGTTGTTTCCTTTGTTTAGTAAGGTTAAACAGTATTTTTATTTTATCTTTGGACAACTTTATTTATGAAAAGAAGGGGCGAAAAAAGGGCGGATTTATTTTGAAAATCCAAACAAAATTTAAAATGTTTTGAATTTATTTGAAAAACATCTGTTTTCTGTCCAAAAAAGTGATATGACAAAAAAAGCCAGTAATGGCTTTTTTTTACGATATAAAATTTGCATTAAAGTTAGTTAAGAGTTTTTACTATTATCAACTAAGAATTCTTCATATCCTTCAAAAAATTCTCTTATATCAATATTGTATTCTTGTGCAATAGTAAATAAAGTATCAAGAGAAACACCTTTGTCAACTTTAGAACTCTCAATTTGAGAAATAAAGCCTCGACTCATGTCAATTCTATCTGCTAAATTTTCTTGACTTTCTCCAATGCTATTTCTAATTCTTTTAAAATTTTTACCAACTAAATTGTAAAAATCATAAACACTTCCCATAGCATTACCTCCTATAAATATTGTATATGAAAAGCCAAAAATAAACTGCTAGCCGAAAGTTAGCAACATTATATTTCAAAAAGGAAAAGTTGTGATATAATAAAATTGGCACAAAAAAAGAACAATATAAATTGTTCATTATCGTCTGGGTATGCGATGGTTTTTTACTGATGGTCGATCAATAAATAATTGCTCTAATGAAACTTCAAGAGTATCAGCTAGATGACCGATATAATCTATTCTCGTATTTCTTTTAGCATTTTCTAATGTTGAAACATAAGTCGGAGTAGTTCCAAGCTTATCTGCAAAATCTTCTTGGGACCAACCTTTGTCTAAACGAAAGTATATTAGATTATTTGCTAATATTTTACGAGCTTTAGCATTCTCTTTAATAATCATCACATCCTTTCTAAACTTACTATTATTGTAATAAGTTTAAGTGATTTTAACCATACCAACTATGTAGTAAGTTATATCACTTGTGATAAGAAAAATGACGAAAAAAGTGCTAGGAAGTAAGTTATAAAAAAGAAAAGGAGCTTATTAAGTATTTATGAAAAAAAGTAATGAATATGCAATGGAAATTGCAGATAATCTTGCAGATAAGATATTATTAATTGAAAATATTGTGCATGATTATTATTTAGATGAACTTTTATCAAATTTGAAGAATTTATCTTCAGATGAAAAAGAACAAGTATTAGAAGATTTAATAAATAATTATCTTCAAAAAATCAATGATTTAAACAATAAACCTGAATTGAAAACTATAAGTGATGAAGTATATGATACATCTGACTATTTCAAATTTAGTAAAGACAAGCCAGCAAATGAAAAAGTAGAAAAATATGGAGATATTATGGAAGAAGCTGATACAATAGCATTTCAATTATATTCAAAAATAATAGGGACTAACGATCGTAAAATTTCATTACCTATAAAAGTAGAATATATTAAAGAATATTGCATTAGTCCTAGTATTGGTAATGAAAAATTAGAGAAAACTTTAGTGTGGCTTGCATTAGATTTATCAATTATATATAATTGCTTAGTAAAAAAATAATAGTAGTAAAGTAGTAAATAGTAGTAAAAGCAGTACCAAACTTACTTTCTTAAAGCATTCCATATTGGAAATGCTTTTTTTATGTTATAATTATATTAACATAGTTGATTGAAAATTTGTTGGGAGGTAAT
>JAUNSV010000014.1 GCA_030539055.1 Eubacteriales bacterium
CAAAGGAATACGCCTAAGCTACTCCATAATATAAATATATCTATATATAAATTTTTATCATATGGTGGATCTAAAAAAACAATATCGTAGCAATAATTATTCTTATATTTAATGAATTGTAAAGCACTCATATGGAATACATTTGATACTTCTTTAAAATTAGTTTTTTCAATATTATAATTTATACAATTTATAGCTTGTTTATTATTATCTACAAATGTTGCATGAAGTGAGCCTCTACTAAGACATTCTATTCCTAAAGCTCCTGATCCTGCAAATAAATCTAAAACATTTGTGTCTTGAATTTGAAATTGAATAATATTAAATAATGTTTCTTTAATTTTGTCTGTTGTTGGTCTAATCGATAAATTATTAACTGTTTGTAATAATATATGTCGTCTTGTACCAGATATTACTCTCATATATACTCTTTCTATAAAACATACTTATTTTCAAGATAATTATTTAATTTATCTTTAATACTTTTATTTTTTGGATCTAGTAATTGTGGATCATTTAATAATAATTTTGATACATCATCAATTACTTTATATAATATTTCTTTGTCTGTATATATATCTGCTATATTAAATTCTATACTTCCTGATTGTTTTACTCCAAAAATATCTCCAGGTCCTCTTAATTTTAAATCATGGTCAGCAATATAAAAGCCATCATTTGAATGTTTTAATACTTCTAAACGCTTATTACTAATTTCAGAATTTGATGTATTTACAAAAATAGCATAACTTTGATTTTTTCCACGACCTACTCTACCGCGTAATTGATGTAATGTAGCTAAACCAAATCTATCTGCATTTTCTATCATCATTATTGTAGCGTTTGGATTATCAATACCAACTTCAATAACAGTAGTAGAAACTAAAATATCAATATTGTTATTATAAAAATCTTGCATTATTTTTTCTTTTTCACTTGATTTCATTTTACCATGTAAAATTTGAATATTTATATTGGATGGTAAAATTTCTTTTAATTTTTTTGTATAATCATATACATTCTCATAATGTAAAAATGATCCAGGCAATTCTTCATCATTAGGTTCTACTTGTGGGCATACTATATAAGCTTGATGTTTCTTTTGAATTTCCTTTTGTATAAAATTATACGCATTATTTCTATATGATTCATTTATTATTGCATTTTTAATTGGAATTCTATCAATTGGCTTCTCTTTTATTAAGCTAATATTCAAATCTGAATATAATAATAAAGCTAAGGTTCTTGGAATAGGGGTTGCAGACATCACTAAAGTATTTATTTCTTTTGATTTATTCTCTAATGCTTTTCTTTGATTCACACCAAATCTATGTTGTTCATCTGTTATTACTAATGATAAATCATTGAACTCAACTTCTTTTGATAAAAGAGCGTGCGTACCAATAGCAATTAAAGCTTCTTTTGATTTAATTAGTTGTTCATTGATTTTTCTTTCTTTTTTTGTTTGGCTTCCAAGTATTAAAATTGCTTTTATAGGTAATTTGTTATCATAAATAATCTTATTAATATTGTTATAATGTTGCTTTGCTAATACTTCTGTTGGGCACATAAAAGCAGATTGTTTATTTGCAGAACACATATAAAACATCGCTAAAAATGCAATTATTGTTTTTCCAGAACCAACATCTCCTTGTATAAGCCTATTCATTGGTATATTTTTATTTAAATCTTTAATAATATCAAGATATGCATTTTTTTGAGATATAGTTAAATTAAAAGGTAAATTTTCAATTACTTTTTTTGAAAAAATATCAGATAAATTTTTAATAATACCAATTTCTATTTTTGATTTGATTTGTTTTAAATACTTAATTGATAGATAAAAAATAAAAAATTCATCATATACTAATCTATTTCTTGCAATATATAAATCCTTATATTCATTTGGAAAATGAATGCTATTTAAGGCAAAACATAATTTAGGCAATTCTCTCTCTTTTAAAATAAATTTTGGTAAATAGTCTTTTGTAAAATTAGAATCATACTCTTTTAAAATAACAGACACATATTTTCTTATCGATTGATTTTGTATGCCTTTTGTTAAATTATATATTGGTAATAGTTTACCTTTTAATTTATTATATTGTTCATTTGAATATATTCTTGCTTGTGATAAATATATTTTATTTTTTGATTCTACTACTTTCCCTCTTAATATCAATTCGTTATTAATTTTCAAATATGATAAAATAAAAGGAGAGTTAAACCAAGAGCAAGATATTCGACCAGTTCCGTCATCAACTTTACATGTTGTAAGAATAAATCTGTTTTTTCTAATAATTAATGGTTTAGTAATTACATAGGCTTTTATAGTAACAACATCTCCAATATGGATGTCGCATATATTAGAAAAATCCGAAAATAGTTCATAATCTTTAGGATAATAATATAATAAATCTTCTTTATTATTTATTCCTAATTTATTCAATAATTTTATAGTTTTTTCGCCAATACCCTTTATTTGAATTAAATCAGACATTAATCCTCTTTATTATTCTATTGAAATATAATAATAATATACTGGTTGTAAACCCTCATGCATCTCAATCTCTAAATCAGGAAAATCATTATTTAATTTTTCAAATAATGTTGAATATTCATTTTCTTTTACATCTTCACCATAATATAATGAAAGAATTTCTGATTCTTTTGTAATAGTCTTTTCTATTGCTTTTTTTATAGAAGTATAAATATCTTTGTCAGCAGAGAGTAAGCCTTTATCACCTATAGAAATATAATCTTTTTCTTTTATAGAAATTCCATCAATAATAGTATCTCTTATAGCATATGTAGTTTCTATGCTTTGTACGCTATTCATATTTTTTATTAAATTATTATACATAATCTCTGGATCATTATTTTCAGTAAAATATATCATAGCTTGCAAGCCTTGTATTATATTTTGTGATTCAACAACATATACTTTTTTATCATTAATAAGGTCTTTAGCTTGCTTGGCTGCTAGAATAACATTTTTATTATTAGGTAAAATATAAATATTTTTTGCATTTACATTATTTATTGCTTGTAAAAAATCATCTGTTGATGGGTTCATAGTTTGACCACCATCAATAATTATTTTTGCTCCAAGGTCTTTGAAAATATTTGTAATACCCTCCCCTGAGGATACGACAACAAAACCAAAATTCTCTATTTTTTGTTTTTTTGCATTTGCAATTTTAGAAGCGTCTTTTATTAAAATTTCATTATGTTCTAATTTTAAATTATCTACTTTTAAATTTGATAAAAAACCAAATTCTAGTCCTTTTTCAAATATTTTACCAGGATGGTTCGTATGAACATGAACTTTCATACAATTATCATCAGATACAACAACTATACTATCACCTATTTCATCTAAATATTCTTTTAATTTTTTTTCTTCATTTCCATTAAATTTATTTTTAGAATTAATAATGCACTCAGTACAATACTCAAATTTTAAATTTGATTTACTGTATAGTTCTATATCTACAACTTCTGCTTTTTTTTGTACATCATTATTTATTTGTGCATCTATTTTTTCACCTTTTGCATACATTAATAGACCACGCATAAATTCCATCAACCCTTGACCACCTGAATCAACTACATTTGCTTCTTTAAGAATAGCAAGCATATCAGGTGTCTTTAATAAAACTTCATCACCATATTTTACAATTTCACTTAATAATTCTTCTATTGAAATATTTCTATTTCTATACTCTGTAGCTTTGTCGCTTAATGCTTTTGCTACTGTTAATATAGTTCCTTCCTTTGGTTTCATAACAGCTCTATATGCATAATCACAAGCAGAAATTATTCCATCACAAAAATTTTCTTTTGTGATATTATCACAATTTTTTATTACATTTGTAAATCCTCTCAATAATTGTGATAAAATTACACCTGAGTTACCTCTTGCTCCTCTTAACGAACCACTTTGAATCGCTTGTGCGATAGAATTAACACTAATATCTTGCAATGATTCAACTACAGTTACTGCTTGCATAATTGTCATTGACATATTTGATCCTGTGTCTCCATCTGGAACAGGAAAAACATTTAATTCATTAATATATTTTTCATTTTTCTTAAGATTATATGCTCCATAAATAAAAGCTTCCTTAAGAATAAGCGCACTTATCATCATTCTCTCCTTAATCGATTACTCTGATGCCTTCTATAAGGACTTTTATATCTTTTACAATTAATCCCGTAAACATTTCAATTTTATATACAACATTTTCAATTAAATTATCTGCAACAGTGTGTACATTTACACCAAATGCAACAATAATATGTAATTTTATAAATATTTCATTATCTATAATATCAACTTCTACCCCTTTAGTCATTGCTTTGCGATTCAACAATTTTACAATTCCTTGATAAAAAGATACTTCTGCCATTCCAACAATACCAGAACATTCAACAGAGGCATCACTAGCTACTTCTGCAATCGCTTTTGGGCTTATCGATATATTTCCATTTTTAGATTCAAATTGTGCATTCATATAAAACCCCCTTATTGAACATATATCAATTTAATTTATATAATTAATGTTTAATATTATAATACATACTACAAAATTAAACAAGCAAAAAATTATATGAAAAACTTCATATAATTCTTTGCTTTCTAAATAATAATTATTTAAACAAAAGTTACTATATCACCAATATTACAATCCAAAGCACGACAAAGAGTTTCAATTGTAAATAATGATACATATTGATTCCTTTTTAATCTAAGAATTGTGGCTGGTGAAATATGATAATCCATAATCAATTTGTATTGACTAACCTTATTCCTTTTCATAATTATCCAAAAATAATCGTATTTTATCATAATACACTCCTTTAATATTAATATTTTTATAAAAAATATAACTTGTTAATAATTAATAAAAATGATATTATAAATAAGTTCTATTTTTAATAAAAAATATACTATATAAAGAGGAAATTGTGAAGTATATCCTGTACCTATTTGCTATATTCATATTGTGTAATATTATTATAATCAAAAGAGCTTCTTTTGAAGAAAATAATTTAAAACTAAGTATTTATAATATATTCAATAAAAAAATTAAAACAAAAATGCGATTATTCTTTTTTTCAGATTTACATGAAAAAAACTATATTTCAAATAATAAAATTATTTTTGATTATATTAATAAAGAATCTCCATCATTAATTCTAATTGGAGGAGATATGATTATTACAAATAAAAGAATAGAAAATGCAAATGATAATAAGATTGAAACTACTTGTTTATTATTAAAAAAAATCAACGAAGACTATCCTAATACTAAAGTAATATATGCTTTAGGAAATCATGAAGAAAGATTAGATTTTTTTTATTCAAAATCAGATATAATTAAAAATCAATATGATACTCTTTATTCAGAAATAAATAAAAATAATACTTTATTATTAAAAAATTCATATATAGATATTAATAATGAAATTAGAGTATATGCAATAACTCTTGGAAAGGGAGCTTTTAGAAATGGGCTTAATGATAGTAATAGAGATAAAATTCTTTCTAAAGAATTATTAAATGAAAAAATTGGTAAATTAGATAAAAATAAATATAATATTTTACTTCTTCACTCTCCTGATTATATTAAACAGGTAGAATATTTAGGTTTTGAACTCATTCTATGTGGGCATTTACATGGTGGTATGGTTCGTATTCCATTCATAGGTGCGGCACTAGGACCAAATTTTCAAATACTCCCTAAATATTCAAGAGGGCATTATAAGCATTTAAATTCTGATTTGATTGTAAGTGCAGGAATGGGTACTCATACTATAAAAATTAGATTAAATAATCTTCCTGAAATATGTGAGGTAAATCTTAATGGAAATAATTAATTATAAATTAGAAACTTATGAGGGTCCACTTGACCTTTTGCTAGCACTTATAGAAAAGAACAAAATTAATATATATGATATACCAATTGTTGAAATAACAGAACAATATCTTTCTTATGTAACTCATATGGAAAAAGAAGACTTAGATGTTGTATCAGACTTTTTGGTTATGGCTGCAACGCTTATAGAAATAAAATCTAAAATGCTTCTACCAAAAGATGAAAATGATGAAGAAGGGGAAAATGACCCAAGGGCAGAATTAGTACAGCGACTTTTGGAATATAAAAAATATAAAGATTTAGGCGACTCGTTACTAGATTATGAAGACATGGCTTCAAAATATATTTGTAAGGAAGCTACTATTCCGAAAAACGTTGCAACATATATTCCAGATTTAAATTATGATGAATTATTATCAAAAGTAGATCTATCTATTTTACAAAATATTTTTTTAGATGTTATGAAAAGAAAAGAAGATCGAATAGATAAAGTTCGTTCAGGCTTTGGAAAAGTAGAAAAAGAAAAAATACCTCTTGAAACAAAAATAATATATGTTTTATCATATGCAAGAATACATAAAAGTTTTAATTTTAAAAAAATACTTGATTTATCAAAAAGTAAAACAGAAGTTGTTGTAACATTTCTTGCTATATTAGAATTAATTAAAATGGGAAAACTCAAAATATATCAAAATGAACGTTTTGGTGAAATAGATATTGAGAATGTAGATGATACAAATAATAATCTTGATTTATCAAATTTGGAGGATATATAAATGGATGATGAAATAAAATATGAAGAAATAATTATACAACATGAAGATAATAATAACAATATAGATACTTCATATATTAATACTACTAATGATACAAATAATGATGATTTTATAAGAAAATCTCATATTATAGAATCAATATTATTTACTATGGGAGATTCTGTAGAACTATCTACTCTTGCTTTAGCATTAAATTGTGATAAAAATGAAGCAAAAAAATTGTGTGAATTTTTAAAAGAGAAATACACTAAAGAACACTTTGGAATGAAAATAATAAGACTTGAAAACAAGTATCAAATGGTATCTAGTGATGAGTATTTTGATAATCTTGTTATTGTGGCTGCAAATCCTAAAAAACCAATTTTAACAGATGCTGTAATAGAAACATTAGCAATTATAGCATATAAACAGCCTATTACAAAATCAGAAATAGAAAAAATAAGAGGAGTAAGCAGTGAACATACTGTAAGTAGATTGCTTGAATATAAATTGATTGAAGAAGCAGGGCGTTTAGATGCACCAGGTCGACCAATTACTTTTAAAACAAATGAAAATTTTTTGCGTAGATTTGGAATTGCTTCTATTGATGATTTACCAATATTAAGTTCTGAGCGAGAATCGGAAATTCAAAGCGAGGTACAAGAAGAAATAAAATCTAGCCTTGGTGAAGCTGTATTAATTGATGATAATTCTAATGATATATCAAAAAATACAGATAATAAAGATAATAATGGAGATATAACAAATGCAAAAAATATCGAAATTTGAAAAAATAAGCAAAGAAAATTATATTAGAGATTTTTTATCTATTTTTCCAGAAAAAAATGAAGATGAGATATTAAAATATTATGAAAATATTACATTACCAAAGAGAGCTACTAAATTTTCAGCTGGATATGATTTCTTCTCTCCTATTGATTTTTTATTAAAGAAAAATGAAGAAATAATTATTCCTACTGGTATTAGAGTACATATGAATAATGATTTTGTTCTTTTATTATTTCCTCGTTCATCTCTTGGTATTAAATTTAGGCTACAATTAAATAATACTGTAGGTGTAATCGATGCTGATTATTATTACTCAGATAATGAGGGTCATATTTTAGTAAAATTAACAAACGATTCAATAGAAGAAAAAATTTGCAAAATAAAACAAAATGAAGCCTTTTGTCAAGGAATTTTTTTGATGTATGGAATTACTGAAGATGATTGTTCTAGCGAAATAAGAAATGGAGGTTTTGGAAGTACTAATGAAAAATAAAATATTATTTATTATATTTTTCTCATTGTTTTTATCTTCTTGTAGTAAACAAACAATGTATAATTTAAGGCAGGATGGAATAACTTTAGTTGAAGAAGAAAAATATGAAGAAGCTATAAAAAAATTAAATGATTCTCTTATACTAGGAGATGGAGATATAACAGATTTTCAATTAGATATTTTATTATACAAAGCTGAATGTGAATATAGACTTGCACATTATGACAAAGCTAAAGAACTATATAAAGTTCTTTTGACTATTGACAAAAATAATAAAGAATATGAAAAATTATATAATGCTTCTTTAACATATGAAAAACTATTGAATGCAAAAAAAGCCTTAGATAATAATAATATTGATGAAGCAGAAAAGTTATTAAATGATGTAAGAAATTCGGGATTAGAAAATGATAAATCTTATTTATTTAACGAAATAATTCTTATGGAAAAAAGAGGATTATATAAAGAAGCATTATCATTAATTAATAAATATTTAATTACTTATCCAGATGATAATGAAGCAATAAAAGAAAAAGATTTTATTGCATTAAGAACAATGAATATTATAGAGCCTACAACTCAAGCAAAGGAAGAAGAAACAACAACAAAAACGAATTAATATTTTATATAAATTATTGGTCTTACACCTATAGTTTGTGTATCAACATAGTATCCACTTTTATTAATTTCACCATTATCATCTACAAACATAGCATTATGAAAAAATGATCCTGTATCTCTAAGCCAATAATATCCATAAGCTACATTATCAATATATAGCCCCTCAGAATAAGCTTTTTTTGTTCCCTTAGATTTTAAGAATAATTTATAAATAGGATTATTATATATTTCATTATAACTAAGTAAAGTAACTTTATCTTTCACATTAATAATATATTCTTTTGCAATATCTGATTCTGTTGCATATGCTACACTGTTGTGATGGCTTAATTCCATTTCAATAATTCTCTTTTTTTCTTCTTCATCGAAATATTCTTCATAAAATTCTGTATTTAAATATTGCCTTAAATTTGATTCTTTCCATGTAATAAGATCTCTTGTATTATTGAATGGTTTTGTTTTAATAATATTTTTTGACAGTAGTTTAATTTTATCCTTATCTTTTTCAATAATAATCCATTCATTTTTTCCAAAATATACCATATTACCTATTTTTAAAGATCGAACATTGTCTATATTTAAAAAATTATTATCTTCACTTTCAACAAAATCATTTTCTAGGTTGATATTAATATCAATATTATTACTATTACCCTCTCCTAAATAAAATAAAAAATTTTTGATCTTAGGCGACAAAAATATTTTATGCAATAGAGCATCTGGATGAATATTTTGCTCTTCTTTAAAATGTTCGCTTATTTCATCTTCCCATACTCTTAAGCCTGATTGAGAATACAAATCTAATATTGGTAATGAATTATAAGAAGCAAATTCCTTTAGCGCTTTAATATAATCAGATACTAAAAAAGAATATGCAGTTTTCTTTTGATAATTTGATATTCCCCATTGTGTAGGAGTAATAATTCCTATAGACATATATTTATTTACTTTATATATTTCTTTCAATAAATTATTCATTTGTCCATATAGAGTATATAAACCATCATCATTTATATCACCAATTGGATAATTAACTAAAAAACAATCATTTAAAGAACCAAAAATAGTAACTACCCTTGTATCTCTTGGCATTAATTTGATTCTATTTAAATAATTTTTTTCATCATTAATACCTGCTAGAAAACCAGATCCACCATATCCAAGGTTAATAAAATCGTAGTTTGTTTCTTCTTCTATATAATCACCATATACTTTTGAAGAAATACCAAATGTACAATAATCAGTTATGGAATCACCAATACTAGTCCATTTTATTTTTTCATCAACAATTATTTCATCAATATTTTCATTCTTATTTTCTTCACTTAAAATAGGTCTATAAGCAATAATTAACAAAAAAATTATTATTAATGTACTAGTAAAATAAATCAAAAAATTATTATATTTTTTTTGTAAATTTTTATGATTTTGTTCTTTATTCATGGTATTGTACCATCTAAAATATATAATAAAGTTTCACCATGAATCAACAGAAAATCACTTAAGCGTTCTAATACTTCAAAAATAATAATATCACTATTTCGTATTGCTTCTTTTGCTTTATCTATATTTCCTATTGCATCTCGATGCAAAATATAAACTTCTTCAAAATCTCTTTGCATTGTATTTCCCATATAAAATCTAAATGAGTCACCAATTAAACATACATCTCTTTTATCATCAGAGGTGGATTTAGAATAAATATATGGATTAGTTGCGGTATTTCCCTCAGTTATAGATTCCAATAAATAATTTTGATTAGGATATTCTAGATGATACTCATATTCATCATTAAAACGTGTTTTATCTAGATTGCCTACATTCACTAAATCATAAAGTGAATTATTTAGTTTTACAAAACTACTTGAAGCAATAGGAGGTCTATCTTTATCTAAGAAATCATATACTTTCATAGCACCAATAAAACCACCTGCTTCATTCCAATGTGTATCATATCTTTTATATACATTCAAATATTGCTTTGCTTCAACTAATTCTTCTTTTGGATAAATAAAATTAACATTTGAAGATGTAGCAATATATTCTCTCAATGTTTCTATTCTATTTAAGCCTGGATTCACATCATAACTAGGCATAAATTCAGGATATACTTGACTTTTATTTGGTGGAACGAAAACAAAAAATTGTTTACCTAATTCAATACATTTATCATTAATTTTAGATAAAAGATCAACATATTTATCCATTTCTTGAGTAGATAATATATTATTCTTTTTATAATAATTTAAATAATTATCTTGAAAATAAAATAACCAATCATTTCGTCCTAAAATTGTACCGTTGTTATATATTCGTGGTTCTAAATATTCATTTGATACATCATAAATAATATCATCTTTTAAGAAAGAATATGCTTCATAATCTATATCACCAATATATCTTAATTTATATTTTTCTGCTTTAGTAAGTTCTCTTATTACTGGTATTTCAATTTCTTCTTCATTTTTTGATGAATATAAGAAAGAAGCTATCTTGTTTTTTATATATGCAAAGGGTTCTTCAAATAAAAAATTAAAATCTCTATTCCATACTATCATTTTAGATCTAAAAGGCAAGTGGTCATTATAATAAGAATCAATTTCGGATCCATAAGCATTTGAAAAAGTTGCTGGAAATTTTGACAGATTACGATTTTCATCAATATCTTCTTCTATTATTTCTTGTAAAGATGGATTTATTACAGAAACAAAATCATACACTCCCCATAAAATTGTAGGGAGTATTATGATACATATAAATAAAATAATTAATAATTTTTCATTAAATTTTTTCATTAGAATTGAAAATAAATAAATGGATTATAGGTTCCGCTTATAAGTGACAATATACAAATTATTAAA
The DNA here is from genome assembly GCA_030539055.1 of Eubacteriales bacterium. GTDB lineage: Bacteria > Bacillota > Clostridia > Lachnospirales > Lachnospiraceae > UBA3633. The sequence continues at coordinate 11,402 of JAUNSV010000014.1, forward strand.
AGTGTTACTAAGTATATAATCTCAAATAAACCAGCTATTCCATTTTCATTAATTTTATTTATTCCTTTTTTTAGAAATTTTTGTTGAATAAATCCACATCCGATAAAACCAAATAGTATAGCAAAAAAGCATTTAAAGTCAATAAATGATAATAATTTATCTATTCCTTCATGTGAAGAAAACATTACTTTTATGAATTCAAAAGCATATGAAATATTATCGCTTCTAAAAACACTCATTAATACTAAAGTAATAATACATACATATATTCTGTTTAATAATTTGAACTTATTTTTTTCTAATAATTTATTTAAACCTAACCTTTCAATAATAAGTATTAAACCATAGCATATTCCCCAAAATAAAAAAGTCCAGTTTGCTCCATGCCATATTCCTGTAAGTAAAAAAACAATTATTAAATTCCTATATGTTTTTAATGTTCCACTTCTTGACCCACCTAGTGGAATATATACATATTCCTTAAACCAAGTAGATAAAGAAATATGCCATCTTCTCCAAAAATCTTGAATAGAAAGGGATGTATAAGGATAATTGAAATTTTCTTTAAACTTAAATCCGAATATATATCCAAGTCCAATTGCCATATCAGAGTAACCACTAAAATCATAATAAATCTGTATGGTATAACAAATAGCACCAAGCCAAGCTACTGGAGTTGAAATTTCTATGATTTCTTTTTGAAAAATTAAATCAGCTACTAAGGCTACATTATTCGCTATTAATATTTTTTTTGCAAAACCATAAATAAATCGTCTTATACCATTATATACCATAGTATAATTTTCGTCTCTGTTTATTAATTGATTATCAATATCTGCATATCTTACAATTGGCCCTGCAATTAATTGTGGAAAAAGAGAAACATATAATGCAAAATTAAAAATATTTTTTTGTACTTTAGCAGCTCCCATATATACATCACAAACATATGACATAGATTGAAATGTAAAAAAAGATATTCCTATAGGAAGTACTATATAAGGTAATGATAAAATACCAGTACCTTTCATAGAAAAAATGTTCATTATAACATTAAGTATTCCGCCACCTGCTATAATTTGTTCTATCATAATCACAAACATATTAAAATACTTAAAAATAAATAAAATTAATAAATTTAGTATGATTGTTATAATGAAAACAATTTTTTTTACTCTTTTGTTATTTATATTTTTATAAACAAGTTTACCACCAAAAAAATTTATTATGATAGTTGTAATCATAATAAGAACATAATATACTCCACCATAGGCATAAAATAAAAAACTTAGAATAAGTAAAAGCAAATTCTGTATTTTTATTTTAAATATAGTATTTGAATAAAAAATAATACCAATCAAATAATATGTGCAAATAGTGATTGGTAAAAAAATCCATAGAAATGACATTGAACTAAATAGCATTAATTATCTCTCTTATTTTTGTTATAGCTATAGGAATACTATTTTTATCTTTTCCTGTCCCCTCAGCAAAATTTGGTCTTCCACCACCACCACCACCTATTATTTTACATACTTCTTTAATAATATTATTAGCATTCAAACCTTTTTTTATGCAAAAATCAGACATACTTATTATTATATTTATTTTATTCTCCAATATAGTATAAATGTAAATAAAAGAGTTATCATTTTTTTCTTTAATATCATCAGCAATTCTTTTTAATTCATCTATACTAAAATCATTAAACTCTTTAATACAAACTTTTATTCCATTTATATCATCAAATGTAATATTTTTTGTATTATAAAAAGCTAACTTGTTCTTAATTTTTTCATTCTCATTTTTTAATTCTTTTATTTCATCAAAAATAGAATCTATTTTTGAAATAATATTGTCTTCTTGTGTTTTTAGTTTAATAGATACTTCTTTCAATTGTTCGTTTGATTTATTTAAATAATCAAGTAAACCTTTTGATGTATAGCATTCAATACGCCTAATCCCTTGAGCTAATCCATTCTCCGAGATAATTTTAAAACATTGTATTTCTCTAGTATTGTCTACATGACAACCACCACATAATTCAAAAGAAAAATTATCTATTTTTATAGTTCTTACTTCACTATCATATTTTTCTCCGAATAAAGCAATTGCACCCTCTTTCTTTGCGTCATCAATATTCATTTGTTTTATTTGGACATCTATTTGCTCATTGATTTTATTATTTACTATATTTTCAACTTTTAATATTTCATCACAAGTAAGAGGTTTAAAATGAGTAAAGTCAAACCTTAATCTTTCATCATCAACATATGAGCCTGCTTGCTCAATATGTGTGCCTAATACTTCTCTTAAAGCAGCTTGTAGTAAATGTGTTGCTGTATGATTCCTTTTTGTTAAGTTTCTTATGTTTGCATCAACTTTAGTATATACTTCCTCGCTTTTTGAAAAACTACCTCTTATTACTTTTCCAAAATGAGCAATTTTATTATTTGATACTTTTGAAACATCCATTACTTCAAATTCATTAATTCCATCTTGTATTATTCCTCTATCGCATTTTTCTCCACCCATAGTAGGATAAAAAGATGTCTTTTGTAAAAATAAAGTGCCCTCCATACCTTCACTCAATTCATCAACTACATCGTCTCTAGTGCATAAAGCAAGAATATTACTTTTACAAGATAAATCATAATACCCCACAAATTCAGATACTACATCAATAGGGATTTTGTCATATATTAATGAATCACATCCCATATAATTAGTAGATTTTCTTGCTTTTCTTGCTTTTTCTTTTTGCTCATTCATTAGTATATTATAATCTTCAATTGAAATACTTAATCCATTCTCTTCTACTATTTCTTTAGTTAAATCAAATGGAAAGCCATATGTGTCATATAATTTGAATGCTTCTTTTGCATCAAATGTTAATGAATCTATTTTAGAGTCAATTGTATTATTAATTTTTTCTTGTAGTAGAATTAAACCTTGATCAATTGTTTTATTAAAATTTTCTTCTTCTATATCTATGATTTTTGTAATAAAATCTTCTTTTTCTTTTAATTCTGGATAGCCATCTTTACATAAATATATAACTACTTCAGATAATTCTTTCATAAAAGAATGATTAATATTTAAAATTCTTCCATGTCGAATAGCTCTTCTCAATAATCTACGCAAAACATATCCACGACTTTCATTTGATGGCATAATTCCATCAGAAATCATAAAAGTACAACTTTTAATATGATCACAAATAATTCTTAAAGAAATATCTTTAATTTTATCTTCTTTGTATTGGCATTTTGATAAAGTACTTATTTTATCTAATAATGCTTTATTTGTATCTACTTCGAATATGGAATCTACATCTTGAATTGCAACTGCTAATCTCTCAAGACCCATTCCTGTATCTATATTTTTTTGTTTTAATTCAATATAATTATTATGACCATCATTGTCAAATTGTGTGAAAACATTATTCCATATTTCCATATATCTATCGCAATCACAGCCTACTGTACAATTAGGTTTTCCACATCCATATTTTTCACCACGGTCATAATATATTTCTGAGCATGGTCCACATGGACCTGCTCCATGTTCCCAAAAATTATCTTCTTTACCAAATTTAAAAATTTTATTTTTTGGTATACCTATCTCCTCATTCCACAATTTGAATGCTTCATCATCATCCAAATAAACTGATGGATATAATCTATTTTCATCTAGTCCAACTACTTTTGTTAAAAATTCCCAAGACCATATTATAGCATCTTTTTTAAAATAATCTCCAAAAGAAAAATTACCTAGCATCTCAAAAAAAGTGCCATGTCGTGCTGTATGACCAATATTATCAATATCTCCTGTTCTAATACATTTTTGGCAAGTAGTAACTCTTTTACATGGTGGAATTTCTTTTCCAGTAAAATATGGCTTTAGAGGAGCCATTCCAGAATTAATAATTAAAAGAGAATTATCGTTATGTGGAATTAAAGAAAAAGATTTTAATCTTAAATGTCCTTTCTCTTCAAAAAATTTCAAAAATAACTCTCTTATCTCATTTACAGTTCTTTTTTGCATATAAACCCTTTTATAATTTTGTTATTTAATATAATATTAATTATTATTTTGCTTGTTTTCTTCTTTTTTTACTTTATTAAAATAAAGTTTTCTCCCTAAAAAAATACCTACTATTGCTAAAATTAAAAAAAATATTACATTTATAGCTAATACTAAAAACTCTCCCAATATTCCATATCCAATCATAATTTCACCTCAAAAAAATAATAAAAAAAGCTATATAATAGCTTTTTTAATAATTATAATATATCATATATTATATACCAAATCAAGTTGATTTTCTAGTATGATAAAAATAAAATACTAAATGTATATTTTTTAAGATTATTCTACTTCAATAAAACTATCTTTTTTATTTGACATATATCCTATTATAGATACTCCATCCATATTTGAATTTAATTCATCAAATAGTTTTTTTGAATCTTTTTCGCTAACTGATATTAGAAGTCCACCTGATGTTTCTGGGTCGAATAAAATGTCTGTTGTTGGAATATCAATATTAGGACTAAATTTACAATGCTTTTCAGCATACTCCCTATTTCTATATGCCCCAGCTGGTATTAATCCCATTTTTGCTAAATCATATGCTTCTTTATGAAATAATACTTTTTTAGAATCAATATGCATAGTAAGATTAGAACCTTGAGCCATCTCTAAAGAATGACCAAGAAGAGAAAATCCTGTTACATCTGTGCATGAATGTACATCATATTTAAGCATTATTTCATATGAAATTTTATTTAATGTAGCCATTTGTTTATATATTTTTTCTAATACATTTTGTTCTACTAAATCTACTTTAGAAGCAGTAGTAATTATACCTATACCCAAAGGTTTTGTTAAAATAATAACATCACCATCTTTAGACGAACAATTTTTTAATATTTTATTTGGATTTACAAAACCTGTAACTGCTAGACCATATTTAGGCTCTTCTGAAATAATAGTGTGCCCTCCAGATATTATAACCCCTGCTTCATATGCCTTTTCATAGCCACCTCTTAAAATATTATGGACTACTTCTTGAGGTAAGTCTTGAGGTATACACATAACATTTAATGCAGTTTTTGGTTTTGCTCCCATAGCATAAATATCCGAAATTGCATTTGTTGCAGCTATTGCTCCATATAAAAAAGGATCATCTACAATTGGTGGAAAAAAATCCACAGTTTGTACTATTGCTATTTCTTCATTGATTTTATAAACAGATGCATCATCTGATTTATCAAAACCAACTATTAGATTAGGGTCTTCTACTACTTTTATATCTTTTAATAATTTAGCAAGTAACCCTGCTCCTACTTTTGCACTGCATCCAGCACAATCCGCTAGTTTAGTCAATTTTATTTCATTTGACATATCTTTTCCACCTCATTATAGTCTATTATTAATTCATCAACATTTTCACATTCAAAGGCACAACAAGTTCCACAAGATGTAGTTAATTCTCGTGGAGATGGCATTAATGTTGCATTTTTAATTCCTTTCATTTCTTTAGAAAATTTTAATGCAAAAAAATGTGAATAAAATGTCGCAATATATTTCATCTATTATTTTTTTACTTTTATTAAATATTCATTTCCTTTATCTTCTACTTCTACATTGAAATCTTTACTTGTAGCAAATCTTGAAACATTCTCTTTAGCAGCATGATTATCTACCATTATTTCATAATATGTATCGCCACTCTTCATTGATTCCATCAACATAAAAACTGGTTGTGGGCAAGAAAACCCTCTTGCATCTATCATACTTTTTTCTCCTTTTTAGAATTAACAATTGCTATTATTGTAACAACTATAATACCGAAAATAACAGCTATTTTTCCATTTAATGTAGGGCCTTTTCCTGATGATGCTAAACTAAAATTATGACAAAAAGCTGCACCTACAAAATATCCTAAAAATGTAATAGCAGAATCAACATTCCCCTCTCCTGTAAGTATCAATTGGCGCAATGGACAGCCACCCAATAATACAGATGCAAATCCTAAAAGTAAAGTGCCAAGGAAATTCCAGAGAAAGTCTGAATGTGCAATTGCTTGTCCCTCAAAACCAGGTGTAAATTTTTTGAAAATTATATTCATAATCAAAGCACTAATCAATACTGCAACAAAACCTGATATCAATTTGAAATCTTTGAATAAAATTATATCTCTTATTCCACCCATCATACAAAATCTTGTCTTTTGAGCTAAAGCTCCTACTATTAAACCTGCAACTAAAGAAATAATAATTGGTGCATGCATTCCACCAGGAACATTTGGCTCACTAGATAAGGCAAATAATGCAGGAAATGCAACAAATAATATTAAAATAATTACTTGAATGATTGGGAAAATATTACCATCTATTTTTTTTATTTCATATGTTCTATTTAATGAATAACCTTTTTTTAAGAAAAATACACCTATACCAATACCTACAATAAATCCAAATAAACCAAGTATAGCATTGTAGTCTCCACCAGCTAATCTTAAAATCATTCTGAAAGGGCATCCTAAAAACATCAATGCACCAACCATTGCAAAAAAGCCTAAAATAAATCTTGTAATAGGTGAAGAACCACCTACTGCTTTATGTTCTTTGGAAAACATAGATAAAATAAAAGATCCTAAAATAAGACCTATAATTTCTGGTCTCACATATTGAACTGCACTTGCACTATGAAGTTTCATAGCTCCAGCTGTGTCTCTAATAAAACAAGCAATACAAAAACCCATATTTTTTGGGTTTCCAAATAATACTAATGCTGTAGAAATAATACCAATAATTATTCCAGCAAAAATAATCTTGTAATACTCTTTTTTCATAAATATCTCCTCGTTATTTTTTTTATTAGTATAACTCACATTCTTATTGAATGCAAGATTTTTTCGAAAAAGAAACGACAAAATATAATAAATGTGTTATAATAAAAAATTATGAATGATAAAAAAATAATTTATTTAGATAATGCTTGCACTTCTTTTCCAAAACCAGAAAGTGTATCAAATGCTATGTGTGATTTTATAAAAAATAAAGGAGTTAATATTTCTCGCTCTTCCTATTCACTCTCGTTTGATGCACTTGATATGGTTTATAATACTAGAAAAAAACTTAATGATTTATTTAATGGAGATAGTCCTAATAATGTTGTTTTTACTAAAAATATTACTGAAAGTTTAAACATAATCATTAAGGGTTATGTTTATAAAAAAAATGAAAATAAAACAAATAAAAAAATTCATATATTGACATCTTCTCTTGAGCATAATTCTGTAATGAGGCCATTACATGATTTAAAAAACGAAAATTTAATTGATTTTGATAGAATTCCATGCGATGAATATGGTGCATTATTAATAGATGAAATAGAAAAAATGATTAATCCAAACACAGAGTTATTAATAATTCAACATGCATCTAATGTTATAGGAATAATTAATCCACTTTTTGAAATAGGTCAAATATGTATAAAACATAATGTTAATCTAATTATTGATTCGGCTCAAAGTGCTGGATTATTAGATATAGATATGAAAAAATTCAATATAAAAGCTTTATGTTTTACAGGTCATAAATCTCTCCTAGGGCCACAAGGTGTCGGTGGTTTTTTATTAACAAATGAAATGGTTCCTAAAATTAAAAATTTATTTTCGGGTGGTACAGGTTCAATATCAAACTCAGAAGAACAACCATCTTTTATGCCAGATAAATTTGAATCTGGTACTATGAATATACCAAACATTATAGGCTTGTATGAAGGCATATCATTTATAGAAAAAATTGGAAAAGAGAATATTTTAAATAAAGAACAAGAATTATTCCATCATTTTTTAGATGGTTTATATAAATTAGATAAAAAAATTAAAATTCATGGTATTAATAAAAATCTAATTAACGATAATACAATGCATAATTTAGCAGTTATTTCTATATCTTCGCTAACAATGGATAACGCAAAATTATCTTATATATTAGCAAATGAATATAATATCTTAACAAGAGTGGGGCTTCATTGTGCACCAAATGCACACAAGATGCTATATACTTTCCCCCTTGGCACTGTAAGATTTTCTATAGGTTACTTTAACACTTTTGATGATATAAATAAGACTCTATTAGCACTTTCAGAAATAGAATAAATTATAATTTAATATCTAATTCAATTGGACAATGATCTGATCCATATATTTCATTTAATATCTTTGAATCAATTACAAGTGGCATAATATCTTTTGATACTATAAAATAATCTATTCTCCAACCAACATTTTTTTCTCTTGCATTCATTCTATATGACCACCAAGAGTATTTTACACTTGTAGGGTGCATCTCTCTAAAAGTATCTTTATATCCATTAGCAAGAAGTCTTGTCATTTTGCCTCTTTCTTCATCGCTAAAACCAGGATTATTATGATTAGTATTTGGATTTTTTAGATCTATTTCCTCGTGGGCAACATTCAAGTCTCCACAAAATATAACTGGTTTTTTTAAACTATTTATATAATTAAAAAAAGCATCTTCCCACATCATTCTATACTCAAGTCTTTTTAATTCTGGTTGTGAATTTGGTGTATAAACATTTATTATGAAAAATTTTTCATATTCTAATGTAATTACTCTTCCCTCAGTATCAAATTTTTCTATACCAATACCATTAAAAGCATTTTGTGGTTTTTCCTTTGTAAAAATTGCTGTACCTGAGTATCCTTTTTGAATAGCATAATTCCAAAAAGAATAATATCCTTCTAATTCAAAAGGTTCTTGTCCTTTTTGTAATTTTGTTTCTTGTAAACAAAAAATATCTGCATTTAAAGAATTAAAATCATTTAAAAAATTTTTTTTACATATGGCTCTTAAGCCATTAACATTAAAAGAAATTATTTTCATATACTTTTTATTTTGTTTTATTATGATTCTCTCTTGCCATTCTATCCACTTCTTTTAGAAAAGTTTCTGTAGCTGTAGCATTTATAGAAGTCATAGCATAATGATATCCATTATCTGTCCATTCAGATTTAATAATAGCTCTGTTATCTATTGAAGTCCAAGAAATGACTTCAATTTCACTTTCATCATCGCATTTTACATTCATTAGTATAAATTGTGGATCCCATTCATAAGACATTCTAGATAAATCTACATTTGATGCTAAAGTAGCTCTGAAAATCATATCAATATTATTATGATTGTAAATTATTTCAGAGATATTATTATCTATAATGTTCATTGAAGTAATATTGCTAGTATTTGATGGTGTAGCAATAATCATCCCAAGTGATTCTTCAATTTGAGATACTTCATTTATTTGTTTATCAACACTTTTATTTTGAAACAAATAATATGATAAAAAAACTATTACAATTATTAATAAAGCAATAATAAAATATAAAATCTTATTTTTATTTTTCATATAACCTCCGTTATTTCATCCCTTTTTGCTACTATTATTTTGGGTAGTGGAATTTTTTCTTTATAATTATTATTAATAAAATCTCTTACAGTATCATAAGCAATTTCATATGTATTTGTTTCTTTGCTAGTATGTCCTAGAGCTACAATTTTTAATTCACTTGAATTAATTTTCATAATTATTTTTGCTGCATCTTCATTTGCTAAATGACCTTTATTTGATAATATCCTTTGCTTTAAAAAATCTGGATATTTTTCGCTATTAATTAATAAATTTTCATCATAATTTGATTCTAACAAAAGAGCATTCAAACCACTTAATTTTTGCAAAATATAATCATCAACAAATCCAGTATCAGTTAATATTCCTACTTTTATTTTGTTTCCAAGAATGAAGGTATAACAAATTGAAGGGACATCATGGTGTGTTTTGAAAGGAAAAAATGTGATATCTTTAATTTTATGCATTGAATCATCATGAAGTATATTGCTATTATTTAATATTTTATCTTGTACAATCGGATCAAATTTCTTTTTGTTTTCTCCATAATAATTATATATATTTTTTAAAGTTTTTTTATTTGCAAAAATTTTAATATCATATTTTTTTAAAATTGAAGATAATGACATAATATGATCATAATGCTCGTGTGTAATAAGAATAGCATCAATGTTTTTTATAGAGCAATCATATTCATTTAATCCATCCTCAATTCTTCTTATTGGTAGTCCACAATCAATTAATATATTAGTTTTTTTATATTGCAAAAAAGTTGTATTACCACTTGAGCCCGATCCTATTGATACAAATTTCATCTATTTTTTCCTTTAAGTATTCTATATTATTATTATTTTCTATAATAAAATCACATTTTTCATAAAATTTTTTATATTCATTTTGATAAAATAATATTTTATTTATTTTGTCTAAAGAATAATTTCTATATTTAATTAGTCTATCTATAATATTTTTTTTAAAAGAATAAATATAAATTGAAAAATTAGTATTATTAAAAAATTCATTTGATGGTAATGCAGTTTCGATAATGAAATTTTTATTATTTTTAGCATATTTTTTTAATTCATTCCATGTTTCTTTATGAATTATTTCTTCGATTTCTGTTTTAAAATTTATATCTATGAATATTTCTTTTAAATCTGTTCTGTTATATTTTTTTTTTATTTCATTTATTTTATTTTTTATTTCTCTTCTATTTTCAATTTCTTTTGCTATATCATCACATATAAAAATAGGATAATCTAATTTTTTACTAATGTATTTACTTGCAATAGTTTTTCCTGAACCTATAAATCCAGTTAAACCAATAATCATCCATTTCCTTTCTCTAAGAGTGTATTAATATAATTTATGCTTTCATTAATTCCACAATCCGAATATTCAAATTCTTTATAATTTTTTTCTTCTTCTTTAGTATCTTCAAAACATAAAATGTCTGGATATGTACAAAGTAAAAGACTTACATTATTCTCGACAATATTTTTTTTAATTAAATATCTTAATCCAGCTATAGAACCCTTAAATGGAAGTTTTTCTAAATATGAAATTTTTAGCATACTATGCCTTTTTAACATATTAATGTGCATCATCCCAGGTATTTCCAATACCAATAGACACTTCAAGTGGCACTTTTAGTGTTGAAGCATTTTTCATTTTTTCTAATAATATATTTTTTACTATTTCTTCTTCTTCTATTTTTGCTTCGACTAATATTTCATCATGAACTTGTAATACAATATGAGATTTTAAATTATTTTCTTTAAAAGAATTGTTTATATTTATCATAGCAATTTTCATAATATCAGCAGCTGTCCCTTGTATTGGCGAATTCATAGCAATTCTTTCACCAAAAGATCTTGTTAAATGATTAGAAGATAATATCTCTGGAATTGGTCGTATTCTTCCATAAAATGTTTTTACAAATCCTTTTTCTTTAGCTTCTTTAACACAAAAGTTTAAATACTCTTTTACTTTTGGATATGTGCGAAAATATTGTTCTATATAATTTTTTGCTTCATTTCTCGTTATTGATAAGCCCTCAGACAGTCCAAAAGCAGAAATACCATACACAATACCAAAATTTACTGCTTTAGCATTTTGTCTCATCTCTTTTGTTACTTTTTCAAGTGGTATTCCAAACACAGATGAGGCAGTAATTGCATGAATATCTTTACTATCATTATAAGCTTTGATTAATTTTTCATCTTCGGATAAGGAAGCTAAAATACGAAGTTCAACTTGAGAATAATCTGCATCAATAAAAATATAACCATCTTCTGGGATAAATACTTTTCTGAACTTTCTGCCAAGCTCAGTTTTTACTGGAATATTTTGCATATTAGGTGAATCAGAAGAGATTCTACCAGTTGCAGTAACCATTTGGTTAAATGTTGAATGTATTCTGTTATCTTCTTGAATAAAATCATTTAGTCCGATAGCATATGTTGAGTATAATTTTTGATATGTTCTATATTTTAAAATTTTTTCTATTATTGGGTGTTCATCTTTTAATTTTTCTAATACATCTACAGAAGTGGAAAAACCTGTTTTATTCTTTTTTAATGTTTCTAAATGTAATTTATTAAATAAAATATTTCCTAATTGCTTTGGAGAATTAATATTAAATTCTTCATTTGATAAATTATAAATATCTTTTTTTAATATTATAATTTCTTTTTCTAAATCATCTTTTACTATATTTAATTTATTTTTATCAATCTTTATTCCAATTTTTTCCATTTCATATAATACATAAATTAATGGTTTCTCAATATTTTCATAAATTTCTATTTCATTATTACTTTTTAGTTTCGATTTTTCATTATTATACATTTTAAAAGCATAATATGCCTTATACGGATTAATGTTTTCTAATGATATATTAGAAAAATTTTCATTTTGTAAATTTGGATTATTTAAATATGACATAATTGCTACATCTTCAATATCCAAATTTAAATCATATAATAAATTTAATTGAGATTTTAAATCATATGTAACAAGCTTAATACCACACAAATATTTTTTAATATCAATATTATTAAACTTATATATCCTATCTTCACTTAAACAAAGAGCATTATCATAATAACCTACATATTCTTTATTCTTACAATCTTTTATTATATTTTCTAATATATATATATCATCCACTTCTTTTATTTTGGAAGTATCAAATATATTGTTAGATACATCAATCCCTTTTTTTTCAAAACGCTCATATAATGATTTTAATTCAAGTTTTTTTATTATATTAAATGCTTGTTCATTATAGGCATCATTAATTATTGTTTCATCAAAAGGAACAAAAATGGGTACTTTTGTATCAATAGTAACTAATTTTTTGAATAAAAAAGCATCATCTTTTTGTTGAATTAATTTATTTTTTAAATTTTGTTTACTAATTTCATTTATATGTAAAAAAATATTTTCTAAAGATCCAAATTGCTTAATCAATTCTAGAGCTTGTTTTTCTCCTACACCTTTAACACCTGGAATATTATCTGATGTGTCGCCTTGTAAGGATTTTATATCTATTAATTGTATTGGATTAACTCCATATTCATCTTTTACTGTGGCTTCACTATAAGAAATTGAAATTGATTTTCTATTTTCTGTTTTCATTAATCGAACAGTAATACCATTTTGAACTAGTTGCAATAAATCTCTATCACCTGTTAATACAACTACCTCAATACTTTCATTTTTATAATTTTTTGCAAAAGTACCTATTAAATCATCTGCCTCAAATCCTTCCTTCTCTTCAATATTAATATTCATCACTTTTAGTAAGTTTTTAATATAAGGTACTTGTTCATAAAGCTCATTAGGCATAGGTTTTCTTTTCCCTTTATACTCGGGATATATTTTATGTCTAAATGTAGGTGCTTTTACATCAAAGCATACAATCATATGGTCAATTTTTTCATCATCTATAGCTTTAATTAATATTTTAAAAAACCCAAGAATTGCATTTATATGTACTCCATCTTTATTTGTTAAAAGTGGAAGTCCATAAAATGCTCTTGAAATCATACTATAACCATCTACTAATAATATTCTTTTCATATTCAATAATGCCAATAAACTCCCACTAAAGATATAATACTAAAAGCGATTGCCCATATTACTAAAGTATCTAAAACATAAATTATGGTAGTACGAAAATCTATAATAGAAAATTTTTTATAAATTTTATTCAATACATCATCAAAATTGCCATCATAATTACTTTTTTTATTTGTTGATTCTTCCGAAAGCATACTATAAAGAAAATAATCATCAGATACATATCTGAAACAATCTTTGCACTTAATCAAATGATAATACATCTCTCTTTGTCTCTCGCTAGAAAGTGTATTATTCAATAATTCTTTTGTTAAATTTTTAGCTTCTTTACAATCCATTTATTATATGATATAATCTTTTTTATGCCGCTGTGGCGAAATTGGTATACGCACATGACTCAAAATCATGCGGGAAACCATGCCGGTTCGAGTCCGGCCAGCGGCATTATTTTTTTATTTTGTACCAAATATTCTATCTCCAGCATCACCTAAACCTGGTACAATATAACCTTTTTCATTCAATTTATCATCGAGCATTCCTACATATACTTGTACATCAGGATGCTCTTTTTTTATTCTATCTAAGCCTACTGGGGCAGCAATAATACCAAGTAATTTTATCATTTTACCACCCTTTTCTTTCACTAGTTTTATTGCATCGCAGGCTGAACCACCAGTTGCCAACATAGGGTCTACTACTAATATTACTCTTTCTTCTATAGGGCTAGGAAGCTTACAAAAATATTCATGTGGTTCTAGAGTTTCTTCATCTCTATACATACCTATATGACCGATTTTTGCTGATGGTACAAGTGCCTCAATTCCTGATACCATTCCAAGCCCTGCCCTAAGAATTGGAACAATAGCCAACTTTCTTCCAGCAAGCATTGGCTTAATAGTTTTACAAATTGGTGTTTCTATTTCTACATCTTTAAGAGGTAAGTCAGATAATGCCTCATACCCCATTAGCATTGCAATTTCTTCAACTAATTGTCTAAATTCATTTGTTCCAGTATTCTTATCTCTTAAGATAGTAATTTTGTGTTTGATAAGAGGATGATCAAAAATATAAACATTTTCTGCATATTTAATCATAGCAAATAATCTCTCCTTTTTTATCTATTTTTTATTTTGTTTCTAAATCATATCTTACAATAACATAATCACCAAGTGCATTTGATACTTTAATAGAAAAAAATACAGAATCATTTCTTTCGTAAGAAAAAGTTTTTGGCCAAGTTTTCATTTCTTCATTTTTTATATCTGCACTTTCAAACATTTCTTGTAATTTCTTTTTTGAATAATTCTTTTTAATATAAGCATTAATCTTTTTTGTTTTTTCAACATCTGCATCAACAAATGTAGCTTTTGAATTATTTAATAAAGAAGCCATAGCTAGGGGAGCTAAGTAGTCTTTAAAAACAACATTTGTAGCATTTTCTAAATCTATAGTATTTGTATAAAAAATGTTTGTTTTGTCTATTGTGCCTGTATAAATAATAGATATTCTTTTTTTATCAATATAATTTATTTGTGCTTTAATATCACAAGTATTTTTTAAAGAATTAATTGGATATAGCTTTATTATTGAAAGAGCATTGTCTTTAATTTTTATATTTATCAAATCTTGAAGAGAAGTATCTCTCATATTTTTTATTGTAGGATATTCTATAGAAATTTTTCCATCATCTGATTTGTATGTAGTAACACTTGCTTCATTTTGTAAAGGTACTACAACTGTTGTTTCTTCTTTGGTTGTTGTTTCTATTTGGGTAATGCTCTCATCCTCAATTGGTTTTGGGGAAAAAGAATTAACAACCAAATATGCTATACCAAGTGCTAACACTGCAGCACATATTACAAATACTACAATAAGAACAGCTTTATTTTTTTTCATTATTTTGCTCCTTTTTTACTAATACACTATCATTTTTTACAATACAATTTGCTTCAATAACACCTCTAATAGATGAAAGAGGGTATATTTGGGTATTTCTCCCTATAACAGAACCAGGGTTTAATACTGAGTTACATCCTATTTCTGCATAGTCTCCTACTATAGCTCCGAATTTTTTTAATCCAGTATTAATATGTTCATCATTTGCTTTTACAACTACTATAGATTTATCTGATTTTAAATTTGATGTTATTACTCCAGCACCAAGGTGAGCTTTATAACCAATTATGGAATCACCTATATAATTGAAATGTGGGCATTGAGCATAATCAAATAATATAGAATTTTTTATTTCGCAAGAATTACCTAATACTGCTCCATTGCCAATTATTGCATTCTCTCGAATAAAAGCAGAATTCCTAATATCAGCATCTCTTCCAATAATAATATTCCTTCCTAAGTATACTGATTTCAAAACTGTAACTGATTTATGTACAAAAACAGATTCTTTAATCATATTATAATCATGCATATCTAATGTTTTTGTTAATTCCCTAAATTTTTCTTTAATTAAAGGTATAGCATCCCAAGGGTACATCAGATTTTTAAATAATAGTGAAAAATCAGTTTTAGATAAATCTAACAGCTCATTAATATGTAAATCACTTATATTCATTTTTGCTCTCCAATATTATTAATAAATTCTAATACTATATTACTTGAACAATTTGCTGCTTCTTCTTCCATACGATTATAATCTATATTAGCATTGCCATCAGCATTATCTGATATTACTCTTAAACTTACAAATGGAATATTATTTAAATAAGCAACTTGTGCTATAGCTGCTCCCTCCATTTCAGTACAATCACCATCAAATTCTTTAAACAATTTATTTTTTATATTATCGTCAGATATAAATTTATCACCAGATAAAATTCTTCCTTTTATAATATTTTTTTCTTTATAAATTGATTTTGCACTTTCGTATACATTTTCAATTAAAAAATCATTTGCAATAAATTCTCTCATCTTCATTTGTGGTATCTCACCTAATTTGTATCCAAAAAAAGTACAATCCATATCGTGTTGAATTAAATCTTTTGATATAACTATATCTAGTATTTTTAAATTTACATTTAATGCACCAGCAATACCTGAATTTATTATATGAGTTACTTTAAAATGTTCAATTAGTATTTCTGTTGATATAGAAGCATTTACTTTGCCTATTCCAGATAAACATATTACAATTTCAATATTATTTATCTCTCCTTCATAAAATAACTTTTTTGCAATAGTGCTTGTTCTACTTTTTGATAAGTGAGTTATTAAGTTATTTATCTCTAAATCCATTGCTCCAATAATACCAATTTTCATTTATGATGATTTCCCTTATTTGCTCTTTGACCATAGCTTAAACGGTTTATTTCTATATTATGCCCAGATGGTAATTTAACACTAACATTTTCACCTAAGATATATGCTTTTTTTACAAAATCATCTTTACCCAATGATATACCTTTAACTCCTTTTGTGCCTTTTTTTAATAAAGGTACATCATCCATTTTTATTCTTAAGAAGTAAGAATTATTTGTTTGAAATACTATATCCTCTTCTCCTATGATTTTTGATACCATTACAACTTCATCATTATCATTTAATTTTGTTGAAGATACTTTTAATTGATTTGTATCATATTCTATTGTTTCAACTGCCTTAATTAAACCAAATTTGGTAACGAATATAAAATATGATTTTTCTAAATTATTATCAGTTGTTGCATATATTATCTCATCATCTTGTGAAGAAAATTTGGATAAATTATCTATTGTTTTTCCTTTATCTTTCATTTTGCACATTGGTACTTTTTCTAATTTGATTTGGTACATATATCCTTTTGAAGAAAATAATAAGACTTTATTGGTATTTGTAGTTTGATATATATATTTATTCTCGGAATTAATAGTATCCTTGTTTTTTTCATAAGTGTTCATATCATATGATTTACAATAACCAAACTTATCTAAAGTAAATACTATATCCATTTGGGGAATTTTTTCTTCTTCTATTACTATTTCTTCAGCATCTTCAAAAAAAGTACGCCTTGGTTTTGCATATTCTTTTTTTATTTTATGTATATCATCAATTATTAATTCAGAAGCTTTATTTTTATCTTTTAGTATTGATTTGTACTCTTTGATTTTTGATAAAGTTTCTTTGTATTCATTTTGTAAACTTAAAAGCTCTAAACCAATTAATTTATATAATCTCATATCTAATATAGCATCTGCTTGTCTAAAAGTAAATGAAAATGTTTTTGCAATTTTTTCTAATGATTTGTCTTTAATTAATACATTTTTAAGTGAACCTGTTGTTAAACATGCTTTCGCATCTTCTCTTGATTTTACGCCTCTTAACATTGCTATTATAGCATCTATTAAATCTACTGCTTTTATTAAGCCTTCTTGTACTTCTTTTTTCTCTTCCTCTTTATTTAAAAGATTTTTATATTTTACTTCTATTATTTCATATTGAAAAGCTAAAAAGTTATCTATTACACTTTTTAAATTCAAATTTTCTGGTCTTCCATCTACTATTGCAAGCATATTTACGGGAAAAGTATTTTCTAGTTTAGTTTTTTTATAAAGGATTTTAGTGATTTTTTCTATATCAGCATCTTTTTTTAGTTCCATTACAATTCTTATGCCATCTTCACTAGAATGATTATAAATATCTGTTATATCCAAAATCTTTTTATCTTCACAAAGCTTAGCTATATCAGACATTAACTCCCCTATACCACTTCCTATCATAGTATATGGAATTTCAGTTACTACTAATAAATCTTTGTCTTTAGCTCTTTTTGCTTTTTCAAATTCTATTTTTCCTCTTAATTTGATTTTACCAATTCCAGTTTCATATATTGATGGTAAGTCAGACATATTGGATACTATGCCTCCAGTTGGAAAATCTGGACCCTTTATATATTTTAGCATAGACTTAATTGTCATTTTTGGATTTTTAATATAAGCAATTATTAAATCACATATTTCTCCCAAATTATGCGATGGAACAGAAGTAGACATTCCTACAGCAATTCCCTCTGCACCATTTAATAAAAACATAGGCATTCTTGCTGGTAGTACTACTGGTTCTTTTAATTTTTCATCATAATTTGGTATGTAATCTACAGTTTTATCTAAATCTTGTAGCATTACATCATCTGTAAATTTACTTAATTTTGCTTCTGTATATCTTTGAGCTGCAGCATCATCTCCCTCTATTGAGCCAAAATTTCCTTGCCCAATAACATAAGCTTGATTCCTTTTAAAATTTTGAGCCATAACTACTAATGTATCATAAATTGAAGTATCGCCATGGGGATGATATTTACCCATAGTATCACCACAAATACGAGCAGATTTAAGAGTAGGCTTATTATAATGAACACCTAACTCATTCATATCATATAATACTCTTCTTTGAACTGGTTTTAATCCATCTCTTATATCTGGTATTGCTCTTGATGTTATTACAGACATCGAATAAGAAATATAAGATTTTTGCATCTCTTCTGAATATTCTGTTCTTAAAATTTTTTCTGGCATATCTCTTCCTTCAATTATTTTTATACATCTAGTAAGGCTTCACTAGCATGCTCATATATAAAATCTCTTCTGTCTGATACTTCTTGCCCCATAAGCATTTGTGTTATTTTACTAGCTTCTTTAGCATCTTCTATTTCTACTTGTTTCAATACTCTATTATCAGGGTTTAAGGTTGTTTCCCATAATTCTTTTGGATCCATCTCTCCTAAACCTTTATACCGTTTTATAGTATATGTACCCTCTTTATTTTTCTTTTTATAATCTGATAATGCTTTTTCATTAAATAGATACTCTTTCTCTTTTCTTTTATCATTTGGTATAGCTTGATACAATGGAGGCATTGATATATACACATGACCAGCTTGTATTAGTTCTGGCATAAAGCGGTATAAAAAAGTTAAAAGCAAAGTATCTATATGTGATCCATCTACATCTGCATCAGTCATTAATACTATTTTATGATATCTTAATTTATTTATATCAAAATCATTACCATAGCCCTCAGAAAATCCACAACCAAAAGTATTTATCATTGTTTTTATTTCTGCATTTGCAAGTACTTTATCCATAGAAGCTTTTTCTACATTTAATATTTTACCTCTAAGTGGAAGTATAGCTTGAGTATTTCTATTTCTGCAATTTTTTGCAGAACCACCAGCAGAATTTCCCTCAACAATAAATATTTCACACTCACTAGGATTTTTAGAAATACAATTTGCTAATTTGCCATTTGAATCAAAAGAAAATTTAGTTTTAGAAAGAAGATTGGTTTTTGCTTTTTCTTCTGCTTTTCTAATTTTTGCAGATTTTTCTGCACAAGAAATAATTGATTTTACTATTTCAATATTTCTATCAAAATATCTTTCTAATTCTTCACCAACAATAAATGATACAATTTTTCCTGCTTCTTGAGAAGCAAGTTTTGTTTTTGTTTGTCCCTCAAACATTGGGTCTGGATATTTTATAGCAATAATTGCTGTCATTCCATTTCTTGTATCTGGACCTGTAAAATTATCATCTTTTTCTTTTAATAAGCTTAAACTTCGTGCATAAGAATTTATCATTTGAGTAAATTTTGTTTTGAATCCAACTAAATGAGTTCCACCTTCTTGCGTAAATATAGTATTACAAAAACCTAATATTTTTTCTTCAAAAGAATCTATATATTGAAAGCAAACCTCAACTTCAACATTATTACTTGTTCCTTTAAAATAACAAATTGGTGTAACAGTATTTTGATTTTTATTCAATTCTTTAATAAAAGACTTTAAACCATCTGGTTCATGAAATTCAATTCTTTCCTCTGGTGAAATTGTTCTATCACAAAAAAATATTGTCAAATTTGGATTTAAATAACAAGTTTCGTGAAGTCTTGATTTTAACCAATCTGATCTAAATTTAGTTTGTTCAAATATATCTATATCTGGTTTAAAATTTACCTTTGTTCCTGTTGCTTTTGATTTTCCAACAATAGGTAATAATCCTTTTTCTAATTTTAGTGCAGGTAATCCTTTTTTATATTCATCTTTATATACTTTTCCATCTCTATAAATATGTACTGTCATATGCTCAGATAAAGCATTTACTACAGAAGAACCTACCCCATGTAGTCCACCAGACGCTTTATAATTTTGATCATCGAATTTTCCACCTGCATGCAAGGTAGTAAATACAATACGGGCAGCAGATACACCTTTTTTATGAAGCTCAACTGGAACGCCTCTCCCGTCATCCATAACTGTACAAGATCCATCTTCTTCCAGTGTTACTAATATTTTTGAACAAAAACCAGCCATATGTTCATCTACAGCATTATCTACTATTTCATAAATTAAGTGGTTCAAACCTCTTTGGTTTGTACCACCTATATACATTCCTGGTCGTTTTCTTACTGGTTCTAAACCCTCTAATACAGTAATAGATTCAGCATTATAACTATTCTTACTCATCAATCCCTCCACCAAATTTAAACAAGCACTATATCTTGTGTTTTAATAAGCAAAATTATACCATATTTAGAAAAAAAAGTAAATGAAAAAGGATTAAATGCTTTATTGAATTTCATTTGCAATTTCATTTGTACGAGATAAGCCTAGTCTTTCTGCTCCAGCTTTTATTAAATTATTACACTCTTCTAAATTCTTTATTCCACCAGATGCTTTAACTTTAACATTGTTTGATATAGCATTTTTCATTAATTCTACAGCTTTAACGCTAGCACCTGATGATGAAAAACCTGTTGAAGTTTTCACAAATTTAGCACCACAGTTTTCACATATTTCACAAGCTTTAATTATTTCTTCATCTGTTAAATTACATACTTCCAAAATTACTTTTGTTAGGCAAGGCGTTGCATCAACTACACTTTTTACATCATTATAAATATAATCATAATCTTTATCTTTCATTTTTGATACATTTAATACCATATCAATTTCTTCTGCACCATTATTATATGCATCTTTTGCTTCAAATACTTTTGAATTAGTTGTGTGCATACCAGATGGAAAACCAATTACAGTACACACTTTTGTTTTGCTTCCCTTAAGAATGCTTTTTGCTAAGTTTACAAAACAAGGAGAAATACAAGCAGAAGCGCATTCATTGTCTCTTGCAAATTCTAATACTTTGATTACTTCTTCTTTTGTTGCATTTGGTTTTAAAATTGTATGATCTACCATATTAAAAAATTCTTTTTTTGTCATAATATCCTCCCTTATTATAAACTAGAATAATTTGGTGATTCTTTTGTAATATCAATATCATGTGGATGAGATTCTTTCAAAGAAGCTTGTGATATTTTTATAAATTCTGTTTTAGTTTTCAACTCTTCGATATTTTGCACTCCAGAGTAACCCATACCAGCTCTGAGTCCACCTACAAATTGAAAAATTGTATCCTCAACTGATCCCTTATAAGCTACTCTTCCCACTACGCCCTCTGGCACTAATTTGCTTGCATTCTCTTGAAAATATCTGTCTTTTGATCCTGCTTCCATAGCATCAATAGAGCCCATTCCTCTATAAATTTTATATTTTCTGCCTTGAAAAAGTTCTGTGTCTCCTGGAGATTCTTCACAACCAGCAAATATTGAACCCATCATACAAGCATTAGCACCAGCAGCAATTGCTTTTACGCAATCACCAGAAAATTGAATTCCGCCATCTGCTATTAAAGGAATATTTTGATCCTTACATGCTTCATACGCTTCCATTATTGCTGTAATTTGTGGTACACCAATACCTGCAATTACTCTTGTTGTACATATAGAACCTGGACCCATTCCAACCTTTATACAATCACAACCTGCTTTAATTAATTCTTTTGCACCATCTTTAGTTGCCACATTTCCAGCTATTATATCTATATCAGGATATTTTTCTTTAATTTTAATTATACAATTAATAACATTTTTTGAATGACCATGTGCCGAATCTAATACTATAACATCAACTTTAGCATTTATTAATTCTTTTACTCTATCAAGGTAATCAGTTGATATCCCTATTCCAGCACCGCATAATAATCTGCCATGTAAATCCTTTGCAGAAGCAGGATATTTTATTTGTTTTTCTATATCTTTTATTGTAATTAAACCTTTAAGATTAAAATCTTTATCTACTATAGGTAATTTTTCTTTTCTTGATTTTGCTAATATTTTTTTTGCTTCATCTAAAGTAATACCCTCATTTGCTACTATCAAATTTTCTTTGTGTGTCATACATTCAGATATTTTTTTATTTTTATCATCTTCAAATTTTAAATCTCTATTGGTAATAATACCAACCAATTTTTTGCCCTCGGTAATTGGAACTCCAGATATCCTATACTTACGCATAATATCATTTGCATCTTTTAAAGTATTATTTGATGATAAATAAAAAGGATCTGTTATAACTCCATGCTCCGATCTCTTTACCATATCTACTTCTTCAGCTTGTTTTTCTATTGACATATTCTTATGTATTATGCCAATACCACCACATCTAGCCATAGCAATAGCCATAGAATGCTCTGTTACTGTATCCATTCCAGCCGACATAAAAGGCACATTTAATTTTATTTTTTTTGTAAGATTAGTTGTTATATCAATATCATTTGGCACAATAGAAGCATAATTTGGCTTTAATAAAACATCATCAAAAGTAATTCCATCAGTAAATTTTTTCATAAATACTATTCTCCTTTATAATAATTATATCATTAAAAAAAGAAGGATTCAACCTTCCTTTTTTATTTACTTTATTGTTTCTTTGTATGCTTCCAATGCTTTTCTTTGAATATCATTTAAAGAAGTAGGTACATCAACTACAATTGTAACATAATGATCTCCCTTTTCTCTTGGGTTTCGTAATAGTGGAACTCCTTTTCCTCTTAAACGCATTTTACTATCAGATTGAGTTCCAGGTTTTATTGTCAATTCTACATCACCATATGCTGTTTTTACTCTTACAGCACCACCTAAAACAGCTATTGGATAATTTATTGATACAGTTGAAAAAATATTTGTTCCTTGTCTCTTTAATATTGGATGTTGAATAACAGTAACCCCAACAATCAAATCTCCTCTCAAACCACCATTTTGTCCTGGTTCGCCCATATTATGAATTCTTACTGATTGACCATTATCTATACCTGCTGGGATATTTACTTTTATTGTTTTTGTTGTTTGATTATATCCACTTCCAGAGCATACTATACATTTATCTCTAACAATTTTTCCTGTACCATTACAATCTGGACAAGTTTGAACAGATTGCATTATTCCAAAAGGAGTCCTTTGTTGTACAACTACTTGACCTTTTCCTTGACATTTTGGACAAGTCATTGGAGAAGTACCCTTTTTTGCTCCTGTACCATTACATTCTTTACATATTTCTTTAAATCTTATAGTAATATCTTTTTCACATCCATTTATTGCTTCATCAAAAGATATTTTTATTTGTGTTTTTATTGAAGCACCTTTTATTGGTTCATTTCTTCTTTGATATTGGCTTCTATATCCATTTCCAAAAGAAGAAAAACCACCACCAAAACTTCCGCCAAATAAATCTGCGAAAATATCAGTGAAATCCATAGAGCCAAAGTCAAACCCACCAAAGCCCGAAGCTTGTCCAGCAGCAGAATTAGGATCAAAAGCTGCATGTCCAAATTGATCATATGCACTTTTTTTATCTTTATCAGATAAAACAGCATATGCTTCTTGAACTTCTTTGAATTTTCCCTCAGCAGTTTTATCCCCTGGATTAGCATCTGGATGATATTTTTTTGCCATTGCACGAAATGCTTTTTTTATTTCATCATCACTCGCAGATTTTGATACTCCAAGCACATCATAATAATCTCTTTTTGTTGCCATATATAATCCTTTCTACACAATTATTGGGAGAATAGTTTTCTATCCTCCCAAAAATATTATTTTAATTTATACTTCTTTATAATCTCCATCTACTACATCATCTGGTTTTGAAGCAGAGTCATTGTCTTGTGTATCTTGTGTATTTGACCCAGGCCCTTGTTGTTCATTTGGATTTTCTTGACTTTGTGTTGCTTGTTCATTCTTTTGCATTTTCTCATACACTTTTTCATAAAGCTTTGATACTTCTTTCATAAACTCTTCTTGTTTTGCTTTTATCTTATCAGCTTGATCTTTTGTAATAGTTTCAATAGGAGATTCTTTCAATAATTCTTCAAGCTCTTTTAAACCATCTTCTATTTTAGTTTTATTTTCTTGTTCTAATTTATCGCCTACATCCTCTAAATTCTTTTTTGTTTCAAATACTAGTTGATCTGCAGAATTTCTAATATCTATTGCTTCTTTTCTTTCTTTATCTGCTTTTTCGAATGTTTGTGCTTCTTTCATAGCTTTATCAATATCTTCTTTTGACATATTAGAACCTGATGTAATAGTAATATGTTGTTCCTTTCCTGTTCCTTTATCTTTTGCTGATACATTTACTATGCCATTTGCATCAATATCAAATGTTACTTCTATTTGTGGCACTCCTCTTCTTGCAGGTAAAATTCCATCAAGTCTAAATTGTCCAAGTGTTTTATTATCTTTAGCAAATTCTCTTTCCCCTTGTACTACATGAATATCAACAGCAGTTTGATTATCGGCCGCAGTAGAGAATACTTGAGATTTATTGCAAGGTATTGTTGTATTTCTTTCAATCAAGTGAGTTGCTACACCACCAAGAGTTTCTATAGAAAGTGTAAGTGGAGTTACATCAAGTAAAAGAACATCACCTGCACCTGCATCTCCAGCTAATTTACCTCCTTGAATTGCTGCTCCTATAGCTACACATTCATCTGGATTCAAAGATTTAGATGGCTCCATACCTGTTAATTGTTTTACTTTTTCTTGAACAGCTGGTATTCTTGTAGATCCACCAACCAAAAGGACTTTCCCTAAATCTTTTGTAGTAATATTTGCATCCCTTAGTGCATTTTGAACAGGTAGAGCTGTTTTCTCAGTTAGCTCATGTGTGATTTCTTCAAATTTAGCTTTTGTAAGTTTTTCATCTAAATGTTTTGGACCTTCTTGGGTAGCTGTAATAAATGGCAAATTTATATCTGTAGTTGTTTGAGAAGAAAGTTCTTTTTTTGCTTTTTCTGAAGCTTCTTTCAATCTTTGCATAGCCATTTTATCTTTTGAAAGATCTATTCCCTCTTTTTGTTTAAATTGAGCAACTAAATAATCAATAATTTTTTGGTCATAATCATCACCACCTAAGTGTGTATCACCATTTGTAGCTAATACTTCAATTACTCCATCGCCTATTTCTATAATGGAAACATCAAATGTTCCACCACCTAAATCATATACCATAATTTTTTGTTCTTTTGAATCATCTAATCCATAAGCAAGTGCAGCTGCTGTTGGTTCATTGATAATTCTTTTTACTTCTAATCCTGCAATTTTTCCTGCATCTTTTGTAGCTTGTCGTTGTGCATCATTGAAATACGCTGGTACTGTAATAACTGCTTCGGTGATTTTTTCTCCTGTGTAGCTTTCTGCATCAGTTTTTAATTTTTGTAAAATCATTGCAGATATTTCTTGTGGAGTATAATTTTTGCTATCAATTGATACTTTAAAATCTGATCCCATATGTCTTTTTATTGATGAAACAGTTTTCTCTGGATTAGTTACAGCTTGGCGTTTTGCTGCATCTCCTATTAATCTTTCTCCATTTTTTGCAAAACCAACTACAGATGGAGTTGTTCTTACACCCTCTGCATTTGCTATTACTGTTGGTTTTCCACCCTCCATAACAGCCATACAGCTGTTAGTTGTTCCTAAGTCTATTCCTATTATTTTACTCATTTTCTTTTCCTCCTTATTGTATTAATTTTACTTTTTAACTTTAACCATTGTATGTCTAAGCACATCCCCTTGCAAGGTATAACCTTTTTGTAATTCTTCTGTAATCGTATCAGGTTCAGCGCTACTCTCTTCATCAGTCATAACTGCATTATGTAAATTAGGGTCAAATTTTTTTCCTAATGCTTCTATTGGTTTAATATCTAGCTCCTCAAAAGTTTTTAATACTTGCTTATATATTTTATCTAATCCATCGTA
>JAUNSV010000075.1 GCA_030539055.1 Eubacteriales bacterium
AATGATTCGGAGGTATCACGAGGTCGCTCTGTGCTTTTATCTCTTGATTTCTGCGTTGCTCAATCTCTGACTTGGTTAAGTTCTTTTTACCTTTTGCAATTAATAAGTCTATCGGTTGTCGATTACGTCCTGCCATGATAATCCTTTCCTGATTTTCTGCATAAAAAAAAGAATGCTCTCGCACTCTTATACTTTATCTTTTAAATTTCTATATACTCATTTTAATCTATAATAGATTAACCATTCCACTATCTAGTATTAGTATTCTATTAGATTCACAATACTTACTATCTCAAAAATTGATGGGTATATATCTATTATATACCCATCAAACTAATCATCAGTATGTAAATGAATAAGAATTTCCTACAGTATAAGCATCAGCTGATCCATTATATGTAACTGATGCCCCGTGAAATGACAGACCAACCGTTCCAAACCCAACCGCATGACTATAATTGATATAAAGAGTATCAGTACCAGATTTAGTTGGATCTTTGGCCTCCAAAACTAAACTTCCATATCCATAATTATGTGTAACATATTCCAACCCATATGCATATTTAATATCTGTATTCCATCCTGCTCCGCTTTCACTTGTATATGCTAATGAATGTCCAAATTCGCTTTCAATACGACTATCATGTGTAAAACTTGGAGCGATTTGATAATATGTCCCTTGCATGCCACTGTTAGGCTTTAATCTCCATAAATTTTTATCCCAGCCTACACCGAAACAATCAGTCAATGTCATGTTGGGCTCATCTAACCAATCATAGTTCAAATATACAGTTAAAGTCTTATCAGTACTATTCCAAGGATAACCTTTATAAACAGAACAATAAAAATTCATTTCATCAGTACTTAAAGTACCTCCAAGTGTACTTACTCCCCCGATTGTTCGTCTTGGTGAATCAAGCGTTAATTTTTTGTAGGAGTCAAACACCAAATTTTTCGCTATAATCTCCTCTTTTTGTTCTTCAGGCATGATTTTAATTAAGTTTGAAGGAATACCTCTCTGTTCTAGCTGTTGATCAGTACTCAATTCACTAGCACTGGCGCTTATCGTTGAGCTGAAAACGATAGATAGCATTAGTAAGGTTGTTACAATTCTTTTCAAATATTTCATTGCTATACCTCCTTTTTTTCTTATTTTATCATTATTTACTTTTTTTGTCAATTTTAGTTTGTATTTTTAACCATTTATTTCCTGAATTATCTAAATTATCTTTTACTTTTACATCCTTGACTTTCCTTTTGACTTTACTTGATTTTACTTAACTTTAATAATTTAATCACTTCAACCATTGTCTTTTCATTATTTATCATATATTGTATGTTTTTAAATATTTATATGATATAATTCTTATGATTGGAGGTATATATGAAACAAAAATGTCTTTTCTGTATATTAGTACTACTCTTTACTAGTATTTTATTTTCCTTGTTTCTTTCAAAAAATTATAAGATAACAACTTCATCCTTCACTATAATAAAAAAATATGAAAACTACAATAAAGAAAAAGTAATATTAGTATCCCAATATGAAGATGATAATGATTCCGATAATAACCTTCTAGAAATAATTGTACAGGATACTAACACATGGAACTTAATTTTAGAAAATTATACTTACCTCTTAGTTATTGATGAAACTAACATAGAAAAAATAATCCTATGCGAAATTAAATACATCAATAAATAATTTCATTTAGGGACTTTTTGCTATAAATACCTCCCCTGCGTCGGTGTCCCTCCGTTTCTTCAAAACTTTTTTAACCACCCCTAGGGTCTAGCGTCCTCATATAGCCACGAACCCAAATCAATCGACAATTTATATGTCCATACCTTTTCATGGTCTATATAACGATTCTAGCGACTACCCCGCCGTTGGAATCT
>JAUNSV010000015.1:0-7528 GCA_030539055.1 Eubacteriales bacterium
TGTCTGTTTGCAACTATATCAAAGCCTGCATGATGATACTCGTTTGTCCAATCTGGATAACCATATGCAAAATGTGCAAGTTCGGTATTGTATTTGTGGTCGTATTTATTATTATTATTATCACTTTTTAAATAACCATCAATCGCAAGAGTGTTTTTTGATGATTTTTCTTTTTCATTTTCTTGAGTATTATTTGATGATTTTTCTTCTTCATTATCAACACTATAATTTTCATATCCTGGTTTTGCTACTTGTACTATTCCCTCTCTTAATTTCAAATCTCCTATATCAAAATCATTATCCCAATCATCATCTTCTGCTGTGCCACGAGTAACTATCCCTACTATTGTTTTCTTTAATCCATGATATTCTATTTCTTTATGCCCTATTGCTATTCTTCCTTTGTGAGTATCTGGATAGTTTCTACATAAATCACCTTCTTCATACCCATCATTTTTTTCTGATCCCATATAATAAGTTTTTACATCTTTAAAACCATAAAATTGCATCAACTCTTTTATTCTTAAATTTTTATTCTCTTGATTATTTGCATCTTCAATTTTTATTCCACTATCTTTCATATAAATACTATTTGCATATAATAGAGACATATTCGATAATTCATCATAATAAAGTTGATTACTCATAAAGAAATATCTATAATCCATATTCATTTCTACTTCTATAGCATCACCTTTAGATAGTACTGTTGAGTTCAATCTTCCTACAAAATGATTAGATTTTACTTATGAATATAAATACAATTTATAAATATGAGAGATATTACTAAAAATTATATCATATTTTTTAATATCTTTCTAGCTTGATTTATTACAATGTATATTATAAATTCTAAAATAAGACTGTAATTTTATTTAATTAATGTAGGTAAATTTAACATTACTAAATCCTCCTTGTTTTTTTTGTATATTTTATCACAAAAAAAAGAAATGTTAATATACATTTCTTTTTTTCTTAAAAATATTTTAGAAAAAATATGAAAAAACACTATACTATCTCTCTTTAGATTTATTCAAACTTTATTTTAAAAATAAAATATGACTCTCTGGTACTACTAATCTTTTTGGAAGTACTCCATTGTATTCTTTATAAAACTCTTCTTTTGATGTTTTCCACCAAATATCATTTTCAAAAACAGCTACTATTTCAAAAGGATCATCCATTATTTTGCCATTTTTTACTTCTATAACATTTTCAACTTCTTCTTCTTTTGCTTTTTTAAGATAATGTGCACGAATGCCAATATTTTGTACATATAAAGGTATTTCACATTTTAAATTTAAATTTACATTCCATTTTGGAATATGTAATGTATGTTCATCAATTCTTTTTGCTTCTATAATATTTTTACAACCTGTAAGTTTTGCTGCTGCAACTGTTTTGGGATTTTTGAAAACTTCTTTTGTATTACCAGATGCAACTACTTTCCCCTCTTCCAAGACATAAATCTCATTACAAAATAAATATATTTCATCTCTATTGTGGCTTACCATTAGTACATCTTTATCATATTGAGATAATAATTCCAAAAGTTCTAATTGTAATTTTTCTTTCAAATAAGAATCTAGTGCTGAAAAAGGTTCATCTAACATAAGTATTTCTGGTTTAGAAATTAACATTCTTGCTAGAGCGACTCTTTGTTGCTGACCACCAGAAAGTCTACTAGGGTAACTGTCTTTCAATTCTTCAATATGAAGTAGCTTCATATAATGCTCCATATTTGATTTATCTCTGTGAATTCTTGTACCCATTCGAATATTTTCTTCAACTGTCATATTTGGAAAAAGAGCATAATTTTGAAATAAATATCCTACATGTCTATCTTGAACTTTTAAATTTATTTTCTTTTCTGAATCAAAAAATACTCTCCCATCAAGTACAATTCTTCCACTATCTGGTGTTTCTATTCCTGCTATGCATTTTAATGTCATACTTTTTCCACATCCAGAAGCACCCAATATACCACTAGTTCTTCCACCAGATGATAAACTCAAATTGTTGGTATCAAAATCTATTGATAATTCAAAATTTTTTAATTTCTTTTTAATACTTACTTGTAAACTCATTCAATTCCCCTGTATTTATGCTATAAAATAATTTATGAATAATTATTTTAATACTTTCTTTGTGTCAAAAGATTCATGCATGCTACTATAAAAAAAGATAGTGTTACTATAACTAAAACATATTGTCCTGCTCCATTCATATCGCCAGCTGCAACTTCTGAATAAATGGCAAGTGGAAGTGTGCGAGTTTTTCCTGCAATATTTCCTGCTATCATCGTAGTTGCTCCAAATTCACCAAGCCCTCTTGTGAATGCTAATACCCCACCTGATACAATACCTGGCCTTGCCATTGGCAACACAATATTTCTAAATATAGTAGTTTCACTAAGCCCAAGAGTACGCCCTGCATAAATTAAATTTTTATCTACTTGTTCTATAGCTCCCCTAGCAGATCTATACATCAAAGGAAATGAAATCAATACAGCTGCTAAAATAGTAGCTCCAAAAGAAAATACGATTTTATATCCAAGAATTTTTTCAATAAAAATTCCTATAGGTCTTTTTGCACCAAAAATATATAAAAGAAAAAAGCCTGCTACCGTAGGTGGCAAAACAAGTGGCAATGTCAATATTCCATCAATCCAAGCTTTTAACTTCTCACTTTTCAAAGATACTACTTTTTTAGCAAAAAATATTCCCATAAAGAAAGTAATAATAATTGAAATTGATGCAGTTTTTAGCGATATTAATATTGGACTAAAATCCATAAATAATGTCTCCTATTATAATAGAAAAGCTTTTTTCTTTTTTAAGTATAATAATATATAATTAAATCATCAATTAGCAATTGCAAATCCGTTGTCTGTAAATACTTTTTTTGCATTATCCATTTGTAAAAAGTCTAAAAATGCTTTAGCACTATCTACATTTTTTGAAGAAGCTGTCATACCTACAGGATAAATTACTGGTTTTACACTACCACTAGGTGCTGCATCAATTACTGTTACTTTATCAGGCATTTTTGCAGCATCTGTTGCATATACAACTCCTGCATTTGCACTTCCCTCTGCAACCCAGTTCAAAACTTCTGTAACATTTGTTCCAAGACTTGCTTTAGCTTCTACTTGATCCCAAAGCCCTAAATTTGTAAGAGATTCTTTTGCATATTGACCTGCTGGAACACTTTCTGGATCTCCAATTGCTATAGCATTTGCTTTTGTAATATCTTCAAATTTTGTATAATCTGCTTCTGTACCTTTTGGTACAATTAGGACAATCTTGTTTTCAAGTAATTGTACTACAGTACTATTATTCATCAAATTCTTATCAATTAAAGCATTCATTTGTTTCATCGCTGCTGAAAAGAAAATATCTACATCTGCACCCTCTTCAATTTGAGTTTGAAGTTTTCCAGAGCTATCATAAGTTCCTGTAACCTTAATATTTGGATAAAGCTCATTGAACATAGGTATAAGTTTTTGAGTAAATGATTTCTCAAGAGAAGCTGCTGCTGCAAGCATAATTTCTCCTTTCATGCTATAAATATTAGTTTCTGTTTCAGTTTCATTAATTGTTGTAATTTCTGCTTGATTAGTTTTTACCTCAGCATTTTTTGTTGTGCTTCCACAGGCACTTAATGATAATACTAAGCTAGCCATTAAAAGCATTGATAAAAAATTCTTTTTTTTCATAAATAATATTCTCCTTGTTTTTTAATTAAAATGATTTTTAATTTTTTTATATGAATGCAATTATGCAATATACTCAATAAAATAACACTTTACTTTCTAGTTTATGATATAGTAATAATACTTTTTACCATCCTTTACCAAATTCGCAATTAGGATAATGACATTCATTACAATTAAGACATAATCCACCTCTTCCTAATTTGCTTAATTCTTTTTCACTTATAATATCATCAGCCAGTATTCGAGGAAATACTAAATCAAAAATAGTTCTTTTTGCATACATTACACAGCCTGGTAAGCCTAAAATTGGTATTGTTTTTTCTTTTTCTTTAATTGTTAAATATGATAATAAAAACATAGCACCAGGAAGCACAGGTGCTCCATATGATACAATTTTAGCTCCAGTATTTTTAATTGCTAAAGGTGTTCTGTCATCTGGGTCTACACTCATACCACCACTACAAAGAATTACATTTGCACCCTCATCAATTAAATTAAATATTGCATTTTTAGTATTAATAGGATCATCATCTACTTTTATTTGTTTAATTACTTCTTGATTGTACTCTTCTGCCTTTTTTTTAAGCACAGGTCCAAATTCATCTTCGATTAGCCCTTTATATACTTCACTCCCTGTAGTTACTATACCTATTTTTTTTTGCTTATATGGTAGGAGCTTAAGAATTTTCTTTCCATTACATATTTGCAAAGCTTTATTAATTTTTTCTTTTTCAATAACCAATGGTATTATTCTAGTGCCAAAAAGTTTTTCGCCTTTTTTTATAGGGAGATTATTGTATCTTGTTGCAATCATCATTTCCCCCAATGAATTGATTTTTTCTAAAAGCTCTACATCAACCTTTAATAATCCATCTATTGTTGCATTTCCTTCGATTTTACCCTCTTTTACCTCGGATTTAGTCATATTTTCACTAGCACATATTTCATATAAAAATTCAGCTGCTTCGTTTTCATGATATTTTGAATCATCTTTTTCCCAAATATATAAATGCTCTTTCCCCATTGATAAAAGAATTGGTATATCTTCTTCTTCTACTATATGTCCCTTTCTGAATTTAGCACCTTTATATTTATTTGGAATTATTTGTGTAATATCTTGACAAAGTACATGCCCTTTTGCATTAATTGTGTCTATCAATTTCATAAAAAAGTTTTCTCCTATATTTATTATGAAGATAGTATTTTTTCTTTTTTAGAAAAATATACAATTATGCATTATACTACATTCAATCGTTATGTGCAAGTGAAAATAACGATTGTTTTATTATATTTTTTTATAATGTGATTTATATTTTGTTATTTAAAACAAGAAAAAAGTGTTTAGTTTTTTTAAAAAACCACTAAACACTTTAATCAATTAATAATAATTTATTATTTTTTTATTTTGAAGTATTAAGCCAATTCATTACTTCTTCATCTGTTTCTCTGCCACTAAAGCGTTTGCCACTTATTAATTTAATATCCTTAATTGATTCAAATAATCTTGTTGCAGAAGAGCCTATTCCACTACTTCCAGATGTGCAAAATGGTATTATTGTTTTATTTGTAAAACTATAACTTTCAACAAAAGTATTCATAATACGAGGGGCTTCTCCCCACCAAATTGGATATCCAATATAAATTGTGTCATATTGTGATATATTAGAAATTTTATTTGCAATCTCTGGTCTACTAGATGCATTATTCATTTCTTTTGAAGAACGGCTATTATTATTACTATAATTTAAATCTGCACTCGTATAAGCTTCCCTTGGTACAATTTCAAACAAGTCTGCATTTAAACCTGTTGATATTTTTTGTGCTATTGCTTTTGTATTACCTGTGCATGAAAAATATACAACTAAATTTGTATTATTTTCTTTCTTGATAATTAATGTATCATTTTCTTTCATTGTTTCTTCTTCCTTTACTGAATTTAGTAATAATGTTTTATTATCACTAGATTCTAATTTTAAAGTACTTTCTTTTTGTAAGCCAATACAAGCAAAAGTAGATACACACACACTAAGTGAAATTATACAAAATAATATTTTTTTCATTTTAATCTCCTTTTTTTTATTTTACTAATCCAGTAATTAATTGTAATAAACAATTATATGTAATTTGATATATAGATATATAATTATAATCAATTCCTGCTTTTAACATTGCCTTTTTTTGTTTTTTTGTTACTTCTGTATATGGATAAATACCATATATAAAAGGAAAAAATTGGTAAATAAATTTCTTATTATTATTTGCATTTGAATTAGGAAAAAATTTTTCTACGCATTTAAACATTACATTCAATGATTTTCCAAAAGCCAATTTAAACTCTACCAAGCGTTCCATTCTGCTATTTGCTTCCATATCATACATATTCATAGACATAATTTTTAGCAATTGCTCTCTATGTTCAAGGCTTTTTGCAATTTTTTGTGCAAATTTTTCTTTTGTTAATTTTTTGTTTGAGCGAATAATTATTTCTAATTCTTCAATCCAAAGTTCATATTCATGTTTTAATAAAGCCAAAAATATTTCTTCTTTTGTTTGAAAATAATTATAAATTGAAGTTCTTGTTAAAGAAGTTCTTTTTGCTATTTCTTTAAGTGTTACTTCCTTAAAACTTGTAGTTTGATACAGTTTTTCACAAGCATCTACAATTTCCTTTTTTCGTTTTTCATTTTGCTCTATTGTACTTTTTCGCATATAATAATTTTCTCCTCTGTTGAGAGTATAATATTTACCTCTTTTTTTATTATTCTGACTTTGTGTCATTTTTTATTGTATCATAATAATGACATCGTGTCAATATGGTTGTTTGTTTATTTTGTAAATAATGAATTCTTTTTTTAAATTCCGTTTTTAATAAAAAAATGCATTCTGGTTTGAAAATGATTATAATAGTTAAGGGTGCTCTTTTTCATTGAAAGAAGGTATTTTATGAATGTAAAAGGAAGTAAACACTTAACTCTTGGAGAAAGAATAGCTATAGCAGGATTATTGGTTCAAAACAAATCATTAAATGAAATTTCAGAAGCTATAAACAAAGATGCTAGAACTATATCAAAAGAAATTAAAAGGAATAGGTAAGAAAAACAAACAATAGATATTGTTTAAGACATATTTGAATTAACAAAGCTCTCAAACTAGTGTCGTGGGCTGTAGGGTCGATAGTTGGTTTAAGACATATTTGAATTAACAAAGCTCTCAAACAGCTTTTCCACCATCTTGTCCGTTTCCACTGTTTAAGACATATTTGAATTAACAAAGCTCTCAAACTTACTTAAAAGTTCTTCAGCAATCTTTGTTGTTTAAGACATATTTGAATTAACAAAGCTCTCAAACTACGCTTGCCGCCTACGGCTCACGCTCCGAGTTTAAGACATATTTGAATTAACAAAGCTCTCAAACTGGTCATTGTGGAAAACTTATGGTCGGAGAGTTTAAGACATATTTGAATTAACAAAGCTCTCAAACACCTGTGATGTCTTTGTATTCTTCTTTTGTGTTTAAGACATATTTGAATTAACAAAGCTCTCAAACCTTTCTGCTGTTGTATAATATCCCCAATTAGTTTAAGACATATTTGAATTAACAAAGCTCTCAAACAAAAATGTTATCTCTGCAATAGGTGGTACTGTTTAAGACATATTTGAATTAACAAAGCTCTCAAACAGAAGTTATAATATCCAAAGCATCTAGTCTGTTTAAGACATATTTGAATTAACAAAGCTCTCAAACTAATATTTCCCGTATGTCACTGTTATCTAAGTTTAAGACATATTTGAATTAACAAAGCTCTCAAAC
>JAUNSV010000015.1:7628-36959 GCA_030539055.1 Eubacteriales bacterium
AGTTTAAGACATATTTGAATTAACAAAGCTCTCAAACCTCAAATTTGAGATTATCACCGAGTTTAACGTACTTGCAATACGCTGTTAATTCATATTTTTATTATACATAAATCTTTATCAATAATCAAGTGACTTTCATTCTCGTTTTTTTTAGAGTACTGTCCTTGAAGTATTATGATATGAATTTTTTCGTAAAATACACATTTATATATTCCACATAAATCTTCTTCAGAAATGTATTGTTTTAGATTCAGAAACACAAAAATATTTATATGGCACACATTATGCATTGCTTTTATATAATTTATTATGCTCTCTGTCAATGTTTCACAATTTGACTCAATCTTTAATCCATAAATCTTAAATAATGCAGATATATCTATTTCTGTATTATATTCAGTATTATATGGCGAAAAATTTAGTATTTTGTCTAAATATTCCACAATAAGTCTATTTAAATCCATTGTCTCTTTGTACAAATTTTCTTGAGCATAAATTGAAAGATAAGAATAAAGATTGTTGATTACTTTTTTATCATTAATATTTGATAAAAAAGGATTAGAAACAAAATCAATGTTTTTTTCTATAGAAAGTTCTTTTTCTATATCTGATAAAATAAAATTACCAGGTTTACCTTGCGTTTGGTTTATTAAATTAAAAATAATTTCTGAAAATAATTTTGGCGTTTCAATAGAAATTACATTCGCTTTATTTTCAATTAATGCTATATTTATATCTTGACCAACATATACAAGTTTCATATTATCACCAATCTTTCATCTGTATTCAATATATCTGAGCTATGTGATCCTACAATGAACTCCATTTTTTCAAATTGCTTCTCTGTTATTTTTATCAATTGAACTAACCCAGATGGTGGCTTATGTTTTTTTATATTATCAATTACAGAATCAGCTACTGAGCTATTTTGTACTAGTTTACTATATACAGACTCTTGCATCATCAAGAACCCAGATTTTATAAGATGTTTTCTGAAGTGCCTATAATCTCTTCTTTCTTTTGAAGAAATAACAGGTAAATCAAAAAATATTACTACTCTCATATATCTATAACTCATTTCTATAAAATTTCATTTGTGAAATATCGTTTTCATTCAATGCATCAAAAACACTTTTGCAATATATTTTTATTGCATTGTTTACAATTTCATTCCTATTTGAAATACATATTTCTTGGTTTAATATTTTAAGTATTTGCATTTTTTCTTCATGCTCAAACTTTTCTGGAGCTAAATCAAAAACAGCTTTATCAACCAATGGTCTGTAAGGTTCCATTAAATCTGATGCAAAATTGAATTGATTAAACATATTATTATGAAAAAGGCCAAATTGTGTCATATATCCATTAGCACAAATTTCACGTGTAAAGCACGATAAAATAATTCCATAACCATAGTTTAGTGCAGCATTAATACTATTTTCAGATGTTCTAGTAAAATCATTTCCAAATAATGCATTAAAGTATACTTTCGCAGCAAATCCTTCTCTGTTAGTTGAATCTCCTATTTGAATTTCATCTATATACCCATACAGCATATCTGCTTCTTTAAGATCTTCTCTTTTCAATAATTCTGCTTGCTTTCTTATTTTTTCAGATACTATTTCTGTCCATACAAGATTTTTTATGTCTTCACCCCATTTTATTTGCGTTCTTACTTTTGCACTAGTATCATGAGAACCATAATATGATATAAGCTCAGATGATGGATTTCGTTTCTCATCACAAAAAATCACTTTTACTTTCTTTTTAGTTAATTCACATAACAAAGCTGCAGTTATAGACACAGCTGTTGTCTCAATAATAAGAATTGATATTTCATCTATATGAACTTTTACTGTATCTTCTTTTCTAATAACCATAAATCCCATTTGGTAATCTAACTTTGAACTACTATTTATCACAACTGTACGCCAACTCATACTTTATTAAGGTCTATGCTCTTTTCATAAAGACCTGTTACAGATTGATGCACTAATAAAACTTTTTTCTTACTAATCTTCTTGTTAATAAGTAGAATACCGCTATTTTTTGGCTCTCCAATAAACGTTAAATCAGCTTTTGTTTCTCCTATAGATGTTAATTTTAATACTTCTGATAAAACTTTCAATTGCTTTTCTAATTTTGAATTTTCAAACTTTTCTTTTCCGTCTTTTAATTTCTTAGTCATACTATTAGTCTTACTATTTGGCCTTTTTTCAAATATTCTTGTAGCGTGTTTCTCTATTAAAATATCAAATAACTCTATATTCTTTTCTTTTGTTATTTCTTTATCTACATATTTTTTTTGAATAAAATTTTCTACTTTCTTTATGTATTCTACCCACTTATACTTTATACACATACTTACTGCATTTTTCATTTTACATTGCTCTCCAGTCCTCCCAGAAAGATACATAGGATACCCATTTACTCTTATTAATGATTGAAGTCTAATCTTTGGGATTCTTACTGAAATATTTTTATATCCAAAAAAATTTGTAAAATACTTTTCCAATTCTTTTGGATCATTTTCTATTTTCTTATTCATATATGTAGGGACAGCCTCTATAGATCTTACTCTTATTTTCTTTCCATCATATTCTAAAAGAGTAAAATATGATGTAGTAACACTTTTAAATCCACCATATTTTGTAACATTTTGCATTCTCTCATCAGATAATTTGAGTGGTATGTATCCTTGTGTTTGTTTAGAATCTTTTGCGTTTGTTGCAGAATATAAAGTTTCATCAGCAATAGCTCCATGATGCTCAAATGAAAAACGAGTTATTAGAGGTGTATTTCTATCTAAAGTAGTTTTTACAGTTTTTATAGTACCACTTTCTCCTGCAATCCATGCGACTGTATTACCTCTTCTTACATCCCAATCAAACATTCTACTTAAATTATACTTGTTATTATCTTGGTCTTTATCATATTCTTTTATAAAGTTTTTTGGATTTTTTGTGAATTTAACATCATATGTATTGCCAACTACAATATTAAGATATGCATCATGTGCATGATGAAAGTCATTCACACTCCTAGACTTTAATCTATTAAATTGTTGTCTAAAGTCTGACACATTTTTAGCTTTAGAATAAACTATCTCAGACTTAGGTACTGCTTCTTTTATTATATCTATAATGCCTTTTATCCCTTGATTTGTCTCCACTAGCTGTCTTTTAATAAATTTTGCTTTTTGTTCATCTGAAAGCGGGTTCTTTCCAGTTAATCTTTTATATTTTTCATCATTTATTAGTTTATTTTCTCTTAACATCTGCCACAAATTTCTTACATTATTATTTGATGTAATATAACTATCTAAAGGATATTTGTCTTTTTTATCTAAATTATCAATTTTTTTCACTAAAACTAGGTTGTCATCAAGATCATCATCTTTAATAAAATGCCTAGGATAAATATGGTCTATATCATATATATTATCATTTAATAAATCATCTATGTGTATTGGCTCCCCTGTATACATATCTCTACCCATTTGTTTAAAATAAAGATACATCTTCTTACTTCTTATTGTGCCATTATCATTAGCTGTATTTATCTCTTGTTTCCAATTGTGATCTTTGTCTTTGATATTTTTGTAAATATCCAACAGTTGTTTTGCTCGTGAATCAGTACGCCCTTTATCACCTTTTTTTTGATCACTTCTTGTTACCTCTACAAAAATCTTCTTAGGTGTATGTCCCATTACTTGTATTACTTCCTTTAGTACAAGAATAGTTTGCCACACCATTCGTTTTACTGGACCAGAAAAATACATTTCATCAAGATCCTCTGCTTTCAATTCGTTTAGCTCTTTAACAAATACATTATTTTGCTTATTCTCAAGTTCTTCACTAAATGTAAAACTATCACTATTTATTAATTCTTCCAAATTCAAATTATATTGCCACATAGCATCAATAAGAGATATTACTTCTCCATTTTCTTTATTACATCCTTTTAAGTAAAGAAATTCTTTTGAAAGACTACACCAACCTTTCATTTTAAAACTAGAAATGCGCTTTTTTTGTTCACTAGAAATATCGGGATAATGCTTCTCTATTTGTTCTAATAAAAATTTTTTTGATTGACCATAAACTGTACACCAAAATATGATTTTTTCAATCTTTTCCTTCTCACTGTCTTTTTCAATTTTATCACCAAAAATTGAATGAAATTTTCCATATGAAGAAAGAGAATTTTTTATATTATTATCTATCCCTGATAATTGATTTTTTGAATTTAAAAGACCATTATTTATTAAATATTTTGTTAAAGAAGAAAAAGTTACCTTTTTCCCTTTTTTAAAAAGATCATTATATATCTTTTGTTTTACTTCAACTGATATTTTTTCACCATCTATTTTTATATTGTTTATCTCATCTAATACACAATATCTTTCATACAATAGTGATTCTTTGGGTAGCACCTGTTCGTTATTGATATATGTACAATTTCTTACAAGCTTACTAATAAACATTTCAGATGTTTCTTTTAAATTTATTTTTTTATCAATATTCCACGGAAGAATAAGACCCTTTTCCTCACCTATATTTCTTACTACCCACCCATTTCCATTGTTTTTTTCACTATCTATAGAAGTTGGTCCTACATAATATGGTATACGAAAAGAAAATAATTGAAGAATTTTTTCGGAAACAGATTGCCCTATTTCATCTTTCTCACAAAGAAAAGAAAGATATTTTTCTGCGTTTTGAAGTATTTTTTCTAATTCTCTTTTATGTATTTGATTAGGGATTACTCCATTTTGTGATGTCAATTGCTTTGGAAGAAATGTTCTATTTTCAATTTCAGAAAGAATTAATTTTACATCTTCTACATCTTCTGATTTTATTGATTCTATTCCTTTAAGGAGTTCTTCTAAATTGTTATAGAGGTTTTCTTTCGTTTTTTTCTGATAGATTCTCCTTTGCTTAATATTATTTCCTGATGAATTTACAGACTTAACATATGCACTATATGAACCCTTACTCTCGTTTCTAAATAGATTATTATATTCACTTTTTTTATATTTTTTTATTACTTTTTTCAAACATTCTAAATCTTTCTTATGTTTATCATACGAATCAACTCTTGCATAAGAAAGGTATGGCTTCCCTGCCATTATTTCATTTAACATTGCTATATCAAAAAATTCCTTCATTGTTTCAATAACTGTAAAAATTTCTTCCCCTACTTTATTTAATACTTTTTCTTGATCATCAACCCATGATGAATTAAATTCAATTTTTAAATCTTCATCTTTATCATAATCAAGATCAAATAGTATATTCATATCCGCTTTTAATCCACATATTGCATTTACAACTTCTTTTTCTCTTGAATTTCTTTTTTCCAAGCATAATAAAGAACATATTTCTTTACTCTTTTCTTTTCTACTTATTCTTCTATTTGCTATAATATTTATCATTTTTTTAGCATCGACTTCTTTTAATGATATATTTGTTGTATCTTTTAAAGCAAATATTAAATCCGAAAAAATCTCTTCTTCCGTTCTTTCATATACTTTATCAGAAAACCCTTCATTTAAAAAATGTCCCCTATGTTTAAACATATTAATGATTGCTAAATAAACAAGTCTACAATCATGGGGGCTTGAATTTTCTATCAATTCCTTTCTAAGATGAAATATTGTTGGATACTCTTTATAATAATCTTTATCACTAAAGTTTTTATCATCAAAAATACTATTTTTATTCTTCAATAATTTATCTTTATCTCCATAAAAATATTTACTATTATCAAGTCTAATAAAAAAATATGGATCAACTGATGTAATAGCATCATGAAAATATGATTTAAGCAAAGCTACTCTAACTTGCTCGCGTTGCCTTCTTCTCCTCGCAGATCTTTTTTGGCGTCTTTCTTTAGAAGTCTTTGCTTCATCAAATTCACGCACTCCCCAAAGGTCCTTTCCTTTTCTTCGTACTAATTTGTAATCCATATCTGTTACTGCCCATCCAACTGAAGAAGTGCCCATGTCTAATCCTAAATAATAATTATCTACCATTTTAAATTCTCCTATAAATGTTTATTGACATTTTTTTATTTTAGTGTTATTTTAATATATGAATTAACAAAGTGAGTGCAAATAAGGTTAATCCGTAATTGTGTACCTATATGGTACTCCTACATGGTGTAGCATTTAAAGACTGTGATTTTCACAGTCTTTTTTGTTTTTCACTTTTTTTGCATTTCTTTAATCCCTATGCGGGTAACAAGATTTGAACTTGCATGCCTTTTATGACATATGAACCTGAATCATACGCGTCTGCCAATTCCGCCATACCCGCAAAAATACAAAGCGAGGTACTAAGCCTCGCTTTTAAAATTATTTATTTTTCTTTTTTTTATTCTTTTTACTCTTTTTTACTACATCAGTATTTGTATTTTCTTTTTGTTCATTGTTGTTTTTGTATCCTGTATTTTGAATTTGTAATTCACTTTTTTGTTTTAAGTCATACCACAATGTTCCTGTTATACAGATTGAAGAATAACAACCGCATACTAAACCTACAATTAGTGGAAGTGCAAAAGCTTTTATTGAGCTTACTCCCATAATATATAATACTATAACCATTATCAAAGTAGTAAGTGATGTATTAATTGATCTAGAGAATGTTTGTGATATT
This sequence comes from Eubacteriales bacterium, assembly GCA_030539055.1. Classification (GTDB taxonomy): domain Bacteria; phylum Bacillota; class Clostridia; order Lachnospirales; family Lachnospiraceae; genus UBA3633. The sequence continues at coordinate 14,285 of JAUNSV010000015.1, forward strand.
GAAGTATTCACTATATTGTTGATTGTAGTGCCTCTAAGTTTAGATTGATTTTCTCTTATACGATCAAATATTACAATTGTTGCATTTATAGAGTAACCTACTATTGTAAGCATACAAGCTATAAATGTTGAATCTACAGTGAGTCTGAAAATTGCATAAAATCCTAATGTAACTAATACATCATGTAGCAATGCAAGTATTGCTGCTCCAGCAAATTTTATATCTTTAAATCTAAACCAAATATATATAAGCATAAGAATTGTCGCTATAATAACTGCAATCAAGGCGTCATTCTTCATTTGAGTAGAAACCGCACCAGATATATTCTCTGTTGTTATTAATGATTGATCTATATCAAATCCCCCAGCTTCACTTCTTGTAGCTAATGTTGAATATATTTCATCTCTTTCTTCTATAGAAAGAGTCCTTGTTTTAATAATTACTTCATTTGTACCAGCAACTTTTTGTGTTTGTATATCTGGCGAATTAGTTGCTTTTTCAAAAATAGGTACAACCTTTTGATCTATCTCATTTATAGATAAATCCTCATTGAAAGTAACATTCGTACTTGAGCCACCACTAAAATCCAAACCATAATTGAATGCTTTATCCTTTATTAATACAGAGTGAACAAGTATTCCTGCTAAGCCTACAACAATAAGAATTATAGAAATAGCATAAGTGATTTTTCTAAAGCTTATAAAGGAAATAATATTTTTATCTTCTTTTTTTCCATAAAATTTTTCATTATGAAAACCTAGTGCATATAAAGCGTTAAGTATGAATTTAGTAACAAATAGTGCTGTAAACATAGACAAAACAACGCCCAATGCTAGGGTTGATGCAAAGCCCTTTATTGATCCTGTACCTTTAATAAATAATACTACTGCTGCAATAAGTGTGGTTATATTTCCATCAAGAATTGCTGAAAGTGCTTTTGAATATCCCTCTTTAATAGCAACTTTAGTAGATTTATTTAATCCTATTTCTTCCTTTATACGAGTAAATATAATTACATTAGCATCTACAGCCATACCTACAGAAAGGATTATACCTGCAATACCAGGGAGTGTTAGTGTAATTTGGAAAGAGCTTAATAAGAACAACATAAGCCCTACATACATTGATAAAGCAAGTGATGCTGCAATTCCTGGTATTAAATATACTATAATCATAAATAAGCATACTATACCAAAACCTATAGCTCCTGCTTTTAGCGATGTTGATATTGCTTCTGTACCAAGTTTTGCACCAACAACATTTGATCTCAATTCTTCCAATTGAATAGGCAAAGCTCCTATACGGATAGTGGATGCTAATCTATCTGCTTCTTCCAAATTCTGCATTCCAGTAATTTGTGCTCTACCCTCTGTTATACTTGCTTGTACAACTGGTGATGATATTACATCACCATTATATATTATATGAATTTGATTGCCAATATTTCTTGCTGTTGCTTCGGCAAATTTTTTGCTTCCCTCTTCAGAAAATACCAATTCTACAATATATTGTGTGCCACCATATGTGTCATTATACATTCCACCTTTAGCATGAGTAATATCATAACCAGATAATACTATTTGATCTTCCTCATATGTTGGTGGTTTTTCATAATCATAATATACATTTTGTACATTGGATAAAGAAGCTATATCTACATCTACTCCCTCTCCTATTACAATATTGGAAGCTGTTGCATTGCTTATTGTAGCTATAGGGTAAGAAAGCATCCCCTCTACAAAATACAAATTACCTGGTCTACCTAGTTCTGTAAGAATTGTAGTAGCATCACTAACTCCAGGTATATCTATATTGATTCTGTCATTTCCCTCTTGGTATACTTCTGCCTCTTGTGAATAGTCTTGAGCTTTTAATTGCAATTTGTACACAGCATCGCTCATTTGTTCGGCATCTGGATTCTCTGTTTGAGATTTATATGTAATAGATACTCCACCATTTAAATCTAGTCCCAATTTTATATCGCTTGTTGATATGTATCCTAAGTACATAGCTCCTGCAATTATTGCGAGCGCTAAAATTAGCCTTATTGCACCCTTAAAGTGTCTTTTCATTTTTCTTAATACTCCCCTTTTATCTTCTTTTTATTCATTTGGTAATTTTAAATTTACTAATGTAATACGATTATTTTCCATTTTTAGTACTTTTAAACGAAAGCCCTCATAATCAATTTCTTCACTCTCTTTTGGTAAATGATCTATTTGTGAAAAGAAAACACCACCAATAGAATCAAAACCCTCTGCTTTCATATTTATATTCAATTTTTCATTTATATCATCTATTTTAACTGAGCCTTCTACTATATACTCTTTGTCATTTACTTTTTTTATTAGCTCTTCTTCATCTTCATCATACTCATCTCGTATGTCGCCTACTATCTCTTCCAATATATCTTCTAATGTAATCATTCCAGATGTTTCACCATATTCATCTAATACTATACAAAAATTTTGTGATGTATCTCTCATTTTAGATAATATTTCAGAGACTTTCCTATTTTCATATACAAAGTATGCTTCTCTCATTACTTTCTTTACATCAAAATTTTTTATGTCTTTTTCTTCCAAAAGAAAAATGTCTTTCATATTCAATATGCCTACTACATTGTCCTCGGACGAATCATATAGTGGAATACGAGTATATCTTTCTTCTTTAAAAATGTTTATTAATTCTTTATAAGATGAATTTACACTTGCAAAAGTCATATCTGCTCTTGGAATCATTATTTCTTTTACAATTAAATCTCCAAGTTCAAAAACATTATGTATAATATTTTTTTCTTCTGCTTCAATTACTCCCTCTTCGTGAGAGATATCGACAATAGTTTTTAATTCTTCCTCTGTAAATGTTTCATCATCTTTTGTAATATCTATTCTTAGTAATTTTAAAGTAATCATAGAACAAAAATTTACTATAAATACTATTGGATTTAATACAATAGACAAAACTTTAATAAAGAAGCTTAAAGCAATAAATATTTCTTCTGGATATTTTGTAGCAATATTTTTTGGTGTTACTTCAGAAAAAATCATAATTATAAAAGCAAGCAAGCCTGTAGCAATACCTACTACATTTGATGAAAATTGTGCACTCACTATCATAGCTACCAATGAAGAAACACAAATATTTGCTATATTATTTGCTACTAAACAAGTTGCCAATACTTTCGTTTGTTTTTCTTTTAATTCTATAGCAAGCGAAGCTCTTTTTACACCTTGCTCCAATAGGGATTGCAATTTTACTTTACTGCTTGAAACCATCGCTGTTTCTGTAATAGATGAAATAAAAGAAAGTATTATTAATAATATTACTATTATCCACTGAAACGAGGAACTGGGGTCCATATAGGTTCTCCTTTATTGTATAACAAGAGGTGCCATAGTAAGTAAACAATATGGAGAAAGATCAGTTGCATTTGTATAAAAACAATCTACTACCATCAATTTACCACCAAGGTCTCTTAAATAAAATTCATGTATATCTACACCATAAGGATTTGGTTCAACTAATGCAATGTGCTTATATGGTAATCCACCAAGCACTCTGTCTGTAATAACACCTTTTCCCTCAGCAAAAGAAGTTGCTACAGTTTGTAAATCTCTGCTTAGTGTTGTATAATAAATTGCTAATCTTGAACCATCTGAAAATTCTAATCCAAAATCATATTTGCTATCTGCATCCGAGAAATCATAATAATCATATGCTTGTCTGCCACCTACGCAAGTGATATAATAATTTGACCAAGCATTTTTATATGTATCTCCAGATTTTGTTGCAGTAGTTGCTGTAAACTTCTCTGGTTGCATTCTAATCAATTCTTCAATATTTTTTATTGTTTTTCCTCTTATGACAGTAGTTAAAGCATAAGAATTAAAACCAAGTCCTACAAGAAATACTATTGAAAAGAGTAGAAATTGTACTCTAATTTTTTTCATTTTAAATCCTCCAAAATTCGTTTTTTAATAATTATTACAAAATTTAATGAACAAAGTATGAACCAATTATTAAACAATAATGTACTGTTACAAAAAGTAGGCAAAAGCCTACCCTTTTTTAATTATTTAATTTTTTATTATTTATCGCTTGGTGCATCACCTTGATATGTGTTGAAATTAAGATATAATGATACATTTTTTGCATAATATGATGTCAAAACTGGGTCATTTAAACCAAGCGTCGCATCACAAGACTTCCAATTCTTTTCTGCGTCTTTATACAACCACAAACCATTGCTATATTTAATTTCTGTAGAAAAAGAACCCATATATTCGCCATTACTATCAATAGCCAAATAATTTTTATTGCCATCTTTTACAGCTACATTTCTTTTTGTAATAAGACTACCTTTATAATCAACTACTCTATAAGTATATGGAGGGTATGTTGGTTTACTCTCTTGCACAATACTATATTTATTGTCTTGTGTTGCTTTTAATAATACACCATTTTGATATACTTTTCCACTGTGAAGAATTGTATCTTTTGGATCACTTGAAGAAAAACCACCTCTAGTATCTGCTCTAAAAGTATAATCATCCCCAGACATTGTTAAAACAATATCCTTACCATATCTCATAGCACCCATTTCACTTAATGAATCTCCATCTGGATCATCAAAGAACATCAATTTATCTCCATCGGAAAGTGCAAGTAAGTCATTAGGATCTCCATAAGCAAATATCATACCTTTAGTAATTGCACTTGGTTCAGCAAGTTTATTTTGACCAGTTGATGCATTAATTTGAACTTGCATATTGCCATCAACTACTACAATTTTATTTCTTTGCATTACTCCATCTTGGTCAAAACAGTAGTACTTGCCATTTATTTTTTTAACTACATTTCTATATATATAACCTTTTTTATCTGCATAAAACCATTGTTCATCATCTGAATTATAAAAATCAATATTCTCTTTTTGTATACTCTCTTTTGGAGGCACAGCTGTAAACCAACCCTCAACTAGCCAACCATCATATTCATTATTAAAATATCTTTTCTTACTTGGGTCTGTAGGATCTTGATACCACTCAGATCTCATAACTCCATACTCATCAAAAATATATTTTGCACCATTTATTACTACTGTTTTTCTTTCTGTAGAATTTGGCGCTTTTACTTTTCTTCCCGAATCTTCGCTAAAATAAAATATTAAAAAGTTGTTTGAATATATATCATCATTTTTTATCCCATCATAATCGACCCAGCCAGTGTGAAGCATAGGTTCGTTCATATCTCCAAAATAGTATTCAAAAGTTTCATATCCATACTCAGATTGAATATCCACACTTTTGCCATCGGCATCTACAAATCCATACAATGCTCTTGCTTCATCATCAAAACCGTATCTTTCATCATCTATCTTTTTTATGCTCATTCCGTATCCAGTTGCTGCTCTATATGCTCTTCCATTTGCACCAAAGTAATAATGAGTCAATACTACATCATTTGTTTCTTCATTTATTTCATATAATGTTATCCATTTATTTTTTACCATTACTCCATTAGTATCAAAATAGTACTTCTCGCCATTATAATCTATAATTTCATCAGATACTCTAACTCCATTTGAGTTAAAATAATATCTGTCACCACCATAATAAAGCATATAATCTGATGCAGGCATTCCTGTTGACAAAATATAATACCAATTGCCAGTGAATTGGTCTTCATGCCAGCCTTGAGGTACATCATTCAAATCTGGACTATAATCAACTTGAGCTTGACTTAAATCTACTGTTCCTGGTTGATAATTTGCATTAGCAAGTTCAGCTTGTCTTTTTGATTCTTCTTCTCTTCTAATTCTTGCTAAATCCTCTTGCTCTTGCTTGCGTATTTCATCAGCTAGCAATTCTTCTGTTGTCGGAAGTGCAAAAGTATCAATTTTTTGCAATGAAAATATTAAAAATACCATCACAATAGGTATTATCACTAATCTAAATGAATATTTCATTTATTGTCCTTTCTTCATATTTTATAAATAATAATATAAATAAAAAATGCTTCTAAAAAGCAAATTCCCACATATAAATATAATACTATAAACCATTCTTTTTTTCAAGCACTACTTTTGTGAAAAATAATAGTCTTTTATCACTACTTCAACGCTTCTTTTGCCCATATATTCGTTGATTTGTGGTTCAAATAATATATTAATTTTGGTATCTTTGTTTGATTTTGAATCACTTATTTCTTTAGTATCTCCAAAATATACAGCATTTAAGTAAGTTTCACCATCTGATATAGATAATTTTATTACATTTTTTTCTATTCCATATATTCCTTTAATACTATAATTTAAATCTTTTGCGCCAAATAGAGGACTTGGGAATTTAGTTGTATCTGTTCCAAAAGGTTTTAATTTCTCTAAATCATCCATTAATGATAAATTCACAAATTTTAATGGAAATGAAGCATCAACCCAAAATTTTTTAGTACAATCTTCTTTTGTAAGAGTGCAATTTTTATTCAATCTTTCTTTTAATTTTTCAATATTTTTTTTGTACATAGAAAATCCTGCTGCGCCCTTATGCCCACCGAACCTAATAAACAAATCGTTTTCTATTGATAAATTATAAAACATATCATACTCTTCTATAGATCTTGCAGAGCCTTTTACTATATTTTCATCATCACTATTTGATATAACTATAGCTGGCTTATAGTACTTCTCTTTTATTCTTCCAGCTACTATGCCTATTACTTCTTCTCTAAATGTATTATCATATACTACTAGTACATTATCATTTTTACAATTTTTTTCTACTTCTTCTATGCTCTTTTTTGTATTATCTTCTGTTAATTGTTTTCTTTCATCATTTAATATTTTTAATTCTTTGGCATATTCTTTTATTTCATCATCATTTTGTGATATAAATAAATTTAATGCTACATATGCATTTTTTAATCTTCCCGAAGCATTAACTAAAGGACCTATTAAATAACCCATATGAGTTTCATTTATTTCTTTTTCTAATAACGATTGAACATTTAGTAATTCGTAAAAACCTTTATTTATTTGTACCTTGCCCATATTTTTTTCTTTAATAGCTTCATTTATTTTTTTTAATCCCTCTTTTGCTATTATATGATTTTCATCTATCATAGGCATAATATCTCCTATAGTTGCAAGACAAGCAAATTCAAGATAATTAAAAAATGGATCTTTTAAATTCATATTGTGATAAAGTTTACATATGAGTTTTAGGGCAACACTAGCTCCACAAATTCCATCAAAGGGATATAGTTTTTTGTTATCATTTTTTTTGGGGTTCACTATGCAATATGCTTCATTTGCTATTCCACCCACATTATGATGATCGCTCACAATTACTGTAATATTATTTTCATTAGCTAATTTTATTTCTTCTATAGCACTTATTCCATTATCACATGTAATAATAGTGTCTACATTTTCTTTAATAGCTTCTTCTATTATTCTTTTATTTATGCCATATCCATCTTTTATTCTCTCTGGAATTTTATAATATACATTCGCATTTAATTTTTTTAAAGAATCATATAATATGTATGTAGCACTTATGCCATCTATATCATAATCACCTACAATTAATATTTTTTTATTGTTTTTTATTTTCTCTTCGATTTTTTTTGTTGCCTTATCTATATCATTTAATAAATTATAATCTCTTAAATCATTAATTGTTCCATTTAAAAAAAGATGAATATCAGCTTCATCTTTTATATCTCTATTTACAAGAACTTTTGCTACTATAGGACTAATATTATTTTTTTTAGCAATATCTAAAAAATTTGCTTTTTTTGTATAAATCATCCATTTGTTTTTCATTTTAATCAATCGTTTTTCCTAAGTAGAGATCTTTTTTTGTTTGAATAAATTCATGCTCCTCTTCATCTATTATTAATACATATTTTTGTTTTAATTCTAATTTGCTTGAAGAAAAAAACAATTTATTAAACTCTTTTATATCACTACTATAATTTAATATTTCTTCATTTGTATTTTTATTTTTTATAATAATATTTTTCTTATTTGTATTGTCATATGCAAAATCATATAAAAATTTTTTTATTGAATTATCACTTTCTAATCCATCGAGAGATTTTTGTCCTAAAGCAAGTATATCCCCACCACTAATTAAAATTTTTCCACCATTTTCTACTCCAAAATCTATTGCATTATTTTTGTTTGTATGTGGTCCTTCAATAAATATTTCTCCAGAAGTAATTTTTATATCACCATTTGAATCTATCCCATCACATAATGATTTAATATATAACTTGCCTCCGTTAATACTTAATATTGATTTTAATCCATTTGTATTAATACCATCCTCAAATGAATTAATTTTTACTATTCCTCCATTCATTTCAAAAATATTTGATTGAAAACCCTCGCTTGCTTTATTAATATTTATATTACCATTTAAAAATGATATTTTATTGTATGAATCTATTCCTTTATCATCTGCTTCAATATTTATATCTCCACCTAATATTTCTACATTTCCATTCTTTTCATCATCTGATTTTATAGCATCATTTTTACATATTATATTTATTTTTCCACCTAGAATTTGAACTTTATCCTTTCCTTTTATGCCATGATTTATAGAATTAATATCTATATTCCCACTTTCTATTATTAAATCATTTGAAGTTTGAATTGCATTATATATATTTGCATTTATTTTTAAATTTCCATTTCCTGTTATTGTTAAATTGTCTTTTGATAAAATAGCCGCACCTTTCAAATCTTCATTTGCTCTAATACTTTTCTCTCCCTGTACAAAAAAGTTTTTTGAATTATCGCATAAATTAATAATTGTATTTTTAGCATTTAATATATTAATTATTGGTTCATTATCATTTTTTAAATTTACATTTTGTAAATATAATATTACTTCTCCATTTATGCCTTTTGGAACATTTACCTCTATTTGTGAATTTTTATTACTCTCTCCACTAATTAAATATTCACCAGGGGAGTTTATATATACTTTATTGTTATCATTGATTACATTTCCAGAAATATTTATATTTTCATTATCAAAAGTGATTATATTTTTTATGACAAAAGAACCTTCTTTTTTATTCAAATTAATACTATTTGTATTTTCATTTTTGCTATTGCAAGAAGTTATAAACAAAATGCAAATTAAAATAAATAAATAGTTATAATATTTCTTCTTCACTTATTTCTCCTACAATAATATTCAAATTGCCATTTCTTACTCTTATCTCATCTATAAACTCTTTAGATATTTCTTTTTGTTTAAACAAAATATCAAATGTCAATTCAAACAGAGTACCCATATTTGTTGTTCTTACTTTTTCAAGCTTATGATATTTTGTATACTTTTCAAAAATATCATCGAAAGCATGCTCATAATTTAAATTCTCTGGAATAACTATTTTTACTATTTTGCTTCTTTCATCATTATGCCCAAAATCGATTGATACCAAGACTAGTGTGCAAATTGCTACTATAACAAAAAATACTATTGATAAACTTACATATCCCATACCAAGAGCTAGCCCCATAGTCATCGATACAAAAATTGCTATAATATCTCTGGCTTTTCCTGCAACACTCCTAAAGCGTATCAAAGCAAAAGCACCAGCTACAGCAACTCCTGTACCAATATTTCCATTTACTAGCATTATTATTACAGCAACTGTTGTAGGTAGCAAGGCTAAAGTTAAAGAAAAAGAGCTTGATTGCCTATTTCTATATTGAAAACAAAGAGAAGTAAGTATACCAAGAATTATACCTACTATCATGCATATTGCAAAAGATGAAGCATCTATTCTTCCACTCCATATTGGATTAAACATTTTCTACTCCTTCAAATATTCTAGTATTTTTTAAAATTATATTTTTATAATATTCTCCATATTTAGAAAAAGACACAGGAAAAAGCTTGTTTTCATTTAATATATTAATCAGCCAAAAAGGAAAAGCATTTTCTAGTTTTATTTCCATTATATATATATCTTTATTTGTTAATAGTTTTCCATAAGAAGTACTGTTATGATTTAAGTCGTTTTCTCTAAAACGAATATTGTTATCAAATGTAATTCGTAAATTATTATTGTCATCAATGAAAGATTCTCTTTCATATGCTATAAAAACTTTTTTCTCTAATTTATAAAAATCTAAAAAAAACAATATTTCTTTTTGTATTTGCTTGTTGCATAGTTCTTCTCCATAAAATGATAAATTTCCACTTAGTTCTTTTTTATCATTCAAAAAAGATAATAAATCTTTTTCATCACTTCCCACTCTTCTTTTATATGTTATACCATCGAATTTTTTTTTGATTTCTGCAAATAATAAATTATGATTGTCTGTTTTTCCATAGCTTCTTGTCCTAAATTTTTCTTTAAATATTGGCTTTTCTATAGAGTGTCTAATCAAATCATAATTTTTTGTATCATAATAAATTGAATAAATTGTTTCTTTTCCATACTCATCTATATGCAAGTATTTTTTGATAGATGATAGAATATTTTTAAACATTATTTCATTTATAATATATTTATATTCTTTTCTTTTAAAAATATCTTTTTTAGACATTTAACTTATTTTTCCCATTTTTTTAAAACCTGTTTTATTTCATCTGCTTTTTTATTCAATTCTTTATTTGATCTTCCAGCTAATGTTTTAGCAAAATTAAGCAATTCTTGTATTGATAAAATTAAATTATGTAATGCTGGATTCTTGATTTTTATTTCATTAATAATATTTTCTTCGCTTGATATTTTCTCTATTTTTATAGGGAGTGTTTCTTTAATCCAAGAGTTATTAATTAAATCATATATTGCACCAGAGTATGGAAGAGATACATCTAAATTACAACTATTTTTTAATTCTTCACTTAGCGATTCCATAGCTTCATCTTGACCATGTACCAAAAATACTTTAGGATTATCTACAAATGCACTAGCCCATTTTATTAAACCATTTTTGTCTGCATGCGATGACATATCATTTATTACCTCAATATGAGCTTTCACAGCAAATTTGTCGCCAAAAAGTTTTATTTCTTTTATGCCATCTAGTAATAATCTCCCAAGAGTACCCTCTGCTTGATATCCAGCAAATACTATTGATGACTCACTTCTATATACATTATATTTAATATGATGTCTTATTCTTCCTGCATCAGCCATGCCAGAAGCTGATATAATAACTTTTGGTTCCATATCATCATTTAATGCCATTGATTCTTCTTGAGTAATACATAAATTTAAATTGTGAAATGATATAGGATTAATTCCTTTTTTCAACATTTCTATAGTTTCATCATCAAAACACTCATCCAAAGCATCTTTATAAACTTCAGTTGCTCTTACAGCCATTGGGCTATCTACTACTACTTTAAAATCATCATGACCTTTTATCAAATTTTTTATTTTGATTTGTTTTATGAGATATAGTATTTCTTGTGTTCTTCCTACAGCAAATGCTGGAATAACTACATTTCCTCTTCTATCTAGAGTCTCTTGAATAATTCGCATTAAATCGTCTTCATGATTTATATCTTTTTTATGAAATCTGTCGCCATATGTTGATTCCATAATAACATAATTTGCATTTTGAATATATGTTGGATTTTTAATTATTGGTTTTTCATCATTTCCTATATCACCAGAAAATACTATCTTTTTTGTTATATTTCCCTCTGTTGCAAAAAGTTCTATAGAGCTACTTCCCAAAATATGACCCGCATCAACAAAATTTATTTCTAAACCATCAAATAGTTTTATTATATCATTGTAGTGAAATGCTTTTATTAAATTTAGCGTTTTTTCTACATCTTGTATATTAAATACAGGCTCAACTTGTTTTTCACCTTTTCTTAATGCATTTTTATTTTTTAAATTTGCTTCTTGCTCTTGTATGTGGGCACAATCTTTTAGCATTATTTCTAGCAAGTCTTTGGTTGCATATGTGCATATTATATCACCCATAAAACCATTCTTTACCAAAATAGGGATATTCCCTGTGTGATCTATATGTGCATGAGTTACAAGAAGATAATCTATTTGTGATGCTTTTATTGGAAGAGGTACATTTTCATACATATTAATTCCTTGCTTCATTCCATAATCTACAAGTACATATTTATTGTTTATTTTTAATAAATGTGCACTTCCTGTTACTTCATGGCAAGCACCAGAAAAATATAATTCCATAACTTCCCCCTTTTGCAAGGCAAATTATAACATAAATATAATAAAATGCAAAGAAGAAAAGAAAAAACTATTATTTATAAATATTTCCTTGACATACATCTCTTCTTATGATAAAATCTTTTTTTATTTCCTATGACTCTTTCAGAATTTTATAAACTGAAAGTAAGAGGAAACTCTGGAGAAGCTCATTCAATTGAGTACCGAAGGTGCAAAGTAAATTTATTTACTGAATCTCTCAGGTAAAAGAACAGAGATATATATATTTTCATAAAATGAAAATTTTTTATATACCTTTATTTTCCAGAGCTTCTGACATAGTTAGGAGCTTTTGTTTTACAAAAATTTATTTTAAGGGGAAAACTATGAATACGATATTATCTATAGTACAAAAAATTAATTATTACCTTTCTGATTACATTTTAATCATTATGCTTGTTGCTTGTGGACTATATTTTACTATTAAAACTAAATGTGTACAAGTTCGCTGTTTTGGAGAGGGCGTAAAAAAAGTATTTGGTTCTTTTAGTATTAGAGGTGGAGCACAAAGTTCAGGTCTTACATCTTTTCAAGCTTTAGCAACAGCTATCGCAGCACAAGTAGGAACAGGTAATATCGTTGGTGCATCTGGTGCTATCCTTATTGGAGGTCCTGGAGCAGTATTTTGGATGTGGGTAATAGCATTCTTTGGTATGGCTACAATTTATGCAGAAGCAACCACAGCTCAAAAAACAAGAATTAAAGAAAGTGATGGTACTATTTTAGGTGGACCTGTGTATTATATTAAAGCAGTTTTTAAAAAAAATGGTGGTAAATTCTTAGCTACATTTTTTGCTATAGCTGCTGTACTTGCTCTTGGATTTTTTGGTGCAATGGTTCAATCTAATTCTATTGGAGAAGTATTCCAAAACGCTTTTAATATTCCATCTTGGGTAGCTGGTCTTTTATTAGTTATTTTGTCTTCATTCATCTTTTTGGGTGGTATAAATAGGCTTGCTTCTGTTACAGAAAAAATAGTGCCACTAATGGCACTACTTTATCTTGTTGGAGGAATACTCATTCTTATTGTAAAAATAAAATTTATACCAGAAACTTTTGTTTTAATATTTAAATATGCATTTCAACCACAAGCAATTATTGGTGGCACATTTGGTATAGCACTAAAAACAGCAATCTCACAAGGTGTAAAAAGAGGATTATTCTCAAATGAGGCTGGTATGGGTTCTACTCCTCATGCACACGCTCTTGCTAATGTAAAAGATCCACATGATCAAGGTGTTGTTGCTATGATTGGTGTATTTGTAGATACTTTTATAGTGCTCACTATGACTGCTTTGATTGTTATAACTACATTGTATACAAACAATGGTCCATTAAGTGCTGGTGATATTACTAATTTTTCAAAAACAACCTTAGTACAAACAGCTTTTGGTTCTATTTTTGGTTCTTCATTTGGCAATACTTTTGTAGCAATTTGCTTATTCTTTTTTGCTTTCTCTACAATACTAAGTTGGAATCTTTTTGGTAAAATAAATATGCAATATCTTTTTGGCAAAAAATCTGTATTTATATATTCAATAATAAGCATAATATTTATTTTTGTAGGTTCTATACTGTCAAATGATTTAGTATGGGAATTAACAGATATGTTTAATCAACTTATGGTTATCCCCAATGTAATTGCACTTATTGCTTGCAGCATTTGCCTTTAAGAGCACAAGACCCACAATCACATCCACATGATGATTTACCATCTCTCTTGTTTTTGTAAATTGAAAATATAGCTAAAAATACTATTACTAATAAAATGATTATTGTTATAATATTGCCCATTAAAATAATCTCCCTATAGTATTTACTATTAACGCTATTATATAAGCAAAAATACATTGATATGAAATTGCTGCTAGTGTCCACTTCCATGATTTCATTTCTTTAGCAATAGTTGACATTGCAGCTACACAAGGTGCACATAGTAAGTTGAATACTAAAAATGAATAGCCACTAAATGGTGTAAATACATTTTTTAAAGTTTGGTATACATCACTTGAGCCTCCATATAAAACTCCAAGTGTGCCTACCAAATTTTCTTTTGCAACTAAACCAGTAAGTGTTGCTACAGCTGCTTGCCATGTGCCAAATCCTAGTGGGCTAAAAATAAATGCTATTTTGTTACCTACAAATGCTAGCATTGATTTGTCAAGTTCGTTATCATTTAATAAAGTAAAATTACCATCTACAAAACCAAAATATGATAAAAACCATACAACAACAGAAGAAATCAATATTACTGTTCCAGCTTTTTTAACAAAAGATAGACCTCTATCCCAAGTTGTAGACAATACATTTTTTAATGTTGGTAAATGATATGATGGTAATTCCATTACAAAAGGCGATTCTTGCATTTTAAATGGTTTTGTATTTTTGAGTATTAAACCAGATATTATTATTGATATCATTCCAACAAAGTATGCAGATGTAGCTACCCATGGTGAGTTGCCAAATATTGCTCCTGCTATCATAGCTATAAAAGGAATTTTTGCTGAGCACGGAATAAATGTTGTAGTCATAATTGTCATTTTTCTATTGGCTTCTGATTCTATTGTTCGTGATGCCATAATACCAGGCACACCACAACCTGTACCAACAAGTATTGGTATAAAAGATTTGCCAGATAATCCAAATTTTCTAAACAATTTATCTAATACAAAAGCTATTCTGGACATATATCCACAAGCTTCTAAAAAAGACAAAAGGAAAAATAATACAAGTAATTGTGGTAAAAAACCAAGTACGGCACCGACACCTGCTACTATACCATTTAGTATTAAACCTTTTAATACTATTGATACATCTCCTTTATCGAGCAATTCTTCAATAAAAAGTGGTATCCCCTTTACCCATATGCCATATGCTTCTTCTTTTGGTTCTCCAAAATTTTCTTTATATGATTCATTTTTATATTCATATATTGCTTTTTCCAAATCAAATTTTTTTACATCACTTATCTCTACAGTATTTAGCGTTTCTTCATCTATTATTTCATATGTAACATTTGCATTCTGTGGAGTATTATTTATTAATTCATTTAATGTATCAATTGATTCATCTTTTGAAAAAAATTCATTTTCTACATCTATTTTTTCTTTCATATCTTCAATTCCATATTGATCTATAAATGCATCTATTATTTCATTTGAGGAATTATATTTTTCTTTTGCATAATCATACTCTTTTGAACCTATACCAAACAAATGCCAACCATCACCAAACAAACCATCATTAGTCCAATCTGTTAGTTTTTGCCCAATTGAAACCATAGAAATATAATATACAAGGAACATTATTATTGCAAATATAGGTAGCCCAAAGTGTTTACTTGTAACTACATTATCTATTAGATCTGATGTTGCTTGACCTATTTTAGTTTTTCTTTTATAACAATCATTAATTACTTTTTCTATATAACTATATCTTTCATTAATAATTATGGCATCTGATGTATCATCTAGTTCTTCCTCTGCATCCTTTATATCCAAATTAATATGCTCTAATAATTCTTTATCTATATTTAATTCACTTATAACCTTTTCATCTCTTTCAAAAATTTTTATTGAATACCATCTTTGTTGCTCTAATGGCATATCATGAAGGCAAGCTTCCTCAATATGTGCTAAAGCATGCTCCACTATTCCAGAAAAAGAATGCATAGGTATAGTATGATCATGTTTAGCTGCTAATATTGCTTCCTCTGATGCTTCTATAATCCCTATTTCTTTTAGAGCAGAAATTTTTACTACACGGCAACCTAATCTTTTTGATAATTCCTCTGTATCTATTTTGTCGCCATTTTTTTCTACTTCATCAATCATATTGATACAAATTACTACTGGAATACCTATCTCTGTAAGTTGAGTTGTAAGATATAAGTTTCTTTCTAAATTTGTACCATCTATGATGTTCAATATTACATCTGGTTTTTCATTAATCAAATATTTTCTTGCTACAACTTCCTCTAAAGTATAAGGGGATAATGAGTATATCCCCGGCAAATCTGTTACTATAACGCCCTCATGATTTTTTAATTTACCCTCTTTTTTTTCTACAGTAACACCTGGCCAATTGCCTACATATTGATTTGATCCAGTTAAAGCATTAAAAAGAGTTGTTTTTCCAGAGTTTGGATTACCTGCTAAAGCTATTCTAATATCGCTCATTATTCTACCTCTATCATATCGCAATCTTCTCTTCTTAGAGTAAGCTCATACCCTCTTAAAGATACTTCCATAGGGTCTCCAAGCGGTGCTGTTTTATGAACAAAAATTTCTATACCTTTTGTAACTCCCATATCCATAATTCTTCTTCTTAATGCACCCTCACCATGCACTTTTACTACTTTTACTGTATCTCCTACTTTACTATTTTTTAATGTCTTCATTATACCTCCTTGTTAGTTAGCCTTTGCTAACCGAAACAAGTATAATATTATTTTTTACTTTTGTCAACTATTTTTTGGATTTATTTTTTTTATCATATTGTTAAATTATTTTTACTTGCTAATTATATTTATATTTGTTATAATTGCTTTTTGAGGGGTAAGAATAATATGCTTAATGAATCTGGAGAAATGTATCTTGAAACAATATTGATACTCTCCAAAGAAAAAGAAAAAGTTAGATCCTTAGATATAGCTAATTATATGAATTTTTCTAAAGCATCTATTTCAAGAGCGATGTCTTTATTGAAAAATAATAATTATATAATTATAGCTAAAGATGGGTCTATTATTTTGACTAAAAAAGGAAAAAACATTGCTTCAAAAATTTATGAAAGGCATATTGTATTATCTACTCTTCTTTGTCAAATTGGCATAGACAAAAAAACAGCAACAGCTGATGCTTGCAAAATAGAACATGTAATATCAAACAAATCATTTAATGCAATCAAAAAAATGATTAGGGGGAATTAATGGACATTTTTGATGTACTTAGTTTGATTGGAGGACTTTCACTTTTTCTATTTGGAATGAATATTATGGGGCAAGCTCTTGAAAGAAGAGCTGGTTCACATCTTAGGTCCTTTTTACAAAAAATGACAGGCTCAAAATTTATGGGCTTTCTTACAGGACTTCTT
Source organism: Eubacteriales bacterium (assembly GCA_030539055.1). Taxonomy (GTDB): domain Bacteria; phylum Bacillota; class Clostridia; order Lachnospirales; family Lachnospiraceae; genus UBA3633. Next base: position 31,616 of record JAUNSV010000015.1, read on the forward strand.
ATTACAGCTGTTATTCAAAGTTCATCTGCCACTACTGTAATGGTTGTTGGTTTTGTAAATTCGGGGCTTTTATCACTTACACAAGCAATTAATGTTATAGTTGGTGCAAATGTAGGAACAACTCTTACCGCATGGATTTTAAGTTTAAGTGGTATAAGCAGTTCCAATTTTTTTATTAGCTTTTTAAAGCCTACATCTTTCACACCAATCCTTGCACTTATAGGTATCATCTTCTATATGTTTATCAAAAATAACAATAAGAAAAAGGATACTGGTCTTATTTTGCTTGGTTTTGCTACACTAATGTTTGGTATGAATACTATGAGCACTGCTGTATCAGGATTAAAAAATGTAGTAGCTTTTCAACAGCTTTTTATTGCATTCTCTAATCCTGTGCTTGGATTACTCGCTGGAGCTCTTCTTACAGCTATTATTCAATCATCTTCAGCATCGGTTGGTATATTGCAAGCCTTAGCTCAAACAGGTGCAGTAACTTATGGTGCTACCATTCCTATAATAATGGGTCAAAATATTGGTACTTGTGTAACTGCTTTAATATCATCTGTTGGTACATCAAAAAATGCAAAAAGAGCAGCTTATGTGCATTTATATTTCAATATAATAGGATCTTTAGTTGGCTTAATTTTATTTTATATAATTAAAATTGTATTTGCACCAATATTATTAAGTGCTCCTGCATCTATGATTGGAATAGCTATAGCTCACTCTGTTTTCAATATTTTATGTACAATGGTGCTTCTTCCAGCATCACCTTTATTAGAAAAATTGGTAATAAAACTTATTCCCGATAATTCTACACAACAAAAAATTATTACTTTAGATGAGAGACTTTTAAATACTCCTCCCATTGCTTTGGAGCAAAGTAGAGTATATACTATAGATATGGCAAAATGTGCTGTAGATGCACTTAAATTATCGCTTAGCACTTTATCGGAGTATTCAAAAGAAAAAGCTGAAGAAATAAGAATTGCCGAGGATAAAACGGATCATTATGAAGATATATTAAATTCATATTTACTAAAATTAAGCTCAAAAAGAGCTTTGAGTAAGGAGTCCAATGAGGAAGTAACAGAGTTATTAAAATTAATAGGTGACTTTGAACGAATTGGCGACCATGCTGTAAGTGTATTAATTTCTGCAGAAGAAATGAATGAAAAAAATATCTCTTTTTCTACTCAAGGAAAAAAAGAAATACAAATAATGATTGATGCTTTAACAGAAATTTTAAATAATACTTTCGATGCTTTTGCAAATAATGATTTAAATAAAGCAAATCTTATAGAACCCTTGGAACAAGTTATTGATGATTTAAAAGAAGGTATAAGAGTAAATCACATTTTGCGTATGAAAGAGGGTGCTTGTTCTGTAGAAGCTGGTTATATATTGCTTGACTTACTCACTGATTTAGAAAGAGCATCCGACCATTGTTCAAATATTGCAGGTTGCGTAATTGATGTAAAAAATCATACATTAAATATTCATGAATCACAAAGAATACAAAAAACTTCATCTGATGAATATAAAGAAGCATATAAAGCTTATTCACAAAAATATAAAATTTAAATGTTATAATTTAGTACTAGTAGAGGAGAAATAAAATATGAGAAAAACAAAAATGATTTGCACTATGGGACCAGCTGTAGATGACTACAAGGTTTTAAAAGAAGTAGCTAAAGAAATGGATGTAGCAAGATTCAATTTTTCACACGGTAGTCATGAAGAGCATAAAAAGCGATTAGAAATGATAAAAAAAGTTAGAAAAGACTTAAATCGTCCTATAGCATCTCTTTTAGATACTAAAGGTCCTGAAATAAGAACAGGTCAACTTGAAAATGGTGAAAAAGTTTTATTAAAAGAAAATCAAATGCTTATACTTACAACAAAAGACATTATAGGCAATAGTAATATAATTCATGTTAATTATAAAAATATAATTAAAGATGTAAAAAAAGGTCAAAGCATTCTTATAGATGATGGGTTAATCGAATTAAAAGTACTTAGTGTATCTTCTACTCAAATAGAATGTATGGTTATGACTGGTGGTGAATTAGGAGAAAGAAAAGGATTAAATATTCCTAATACAAAAATATCACTCCCAGATTTAACTAGTAAGGATATTGAAGATATTAAATTTGGTATAAAAGAGGGTTTTGATTTTATAGCTGCTTCTTTTGTAAGAAGTGCTTCTTGCATAAAACAAATAAAAAAAATAATTCGTGATAATCACTCTTCTATTCAAGTTATAGCAAAAATAGAAAACAGTGAGGGTATAGAAAATATAGATGAAATTATCAAAGAAGCAGATGGCATAATGGTAGCAAGAGGAGACTTAGGAGTAGAAATACCTATTGAACAAATACCAAAAATTCAAAAAAATATAGTAAGAAAATGCAATGAAAATTCTAAAATAGTAATTATAGCAACCCAAATGCTTGACTCTATGATAAAAAATAAAAGACCTACTAGAGCAGAAGCAACAGATGTAGCAAATGCTGTATATGATGGTACAGATTGTGTTATGCTTTCTGGAGAGACTGCTGCGGGTAAATATCCTATAGAAGCAGTTAAAACTATGTCTAAAATTGTTTCTTATACAGAATCAAATATAAATTATATTGATTTTAATCGAAGAAGAGGCATTAATCCAAAAGAGATGGTTTTAGAAAATATTATTTGCGAAGCTTCTATAGAAGTGGCTGACAGACTAAATGTAAAAGCAATTCTTGCACCGACTAATGGTGGTTTTACAGCAAAATATTTATCAAAATGTAAACCACATAAACCAATATATGCTCTGACTCCATTTGTAAATACTCAAAGAAAAATGATGATTTATTTTGGAGTACAACCTATATTATTAAAAAGAGCAAATTCTTCCGATGAATTAGTTAATATGAGCATATTAGAAATGCTAAAATTAAAAAAAATAAATAGTGGAGATTTGGTTCTTGTAACAGCTGGTATATCTCCTACTCACAAAACAAAATTAAAAGCGTATGATTATCCAAAAACTAATGGTATAAGAATTGTAGTTGCATAAAAAACTAGTAATTATAAATTAATACAATAAAAAATCGCTTAACTAAATTTTTAAGCGATTTTTTTATTTATAAAATATTCTTTTTATAATGTATTATTATCATCTTTTTTTATAGCAATATTTAGTATTATGGCAACTATAGCTGCAGGCACTATACCAGAGCCTCCAAAAATAAGAGATACAAAATTAGGAAGTTTATTTAATACATTTGCTGTAGCACCAAGACCGTATCCAAGTCCTAAAGAAACTGCTAAAATAGTTGTAACTCTATTTGTAATACCTTCTTTTGTTACTAATTTAATTCCACTTACTACAATTGATGCAAACATCATTACTGCTGCACCACCAAGAACTGATTGTGGCATCATTTGAAAGATTGCTGCAATTTTTGGGAAGAAACCACATAAAACAAGAAGCAAGCCACCCATAGAAATAGCAAATAAATTTATTACTTTTGTCATACCTATTAAACCTACATTCTGGCTAAAAGATGTATTTGGCAAAACTCCAAAAACAGTTGCTAATGAAGAACCAAGTCCATCACAAATAACACCACCAGATAACTCTTTATCTGTAGCTTCTCTATTCATTCCGCCCTCTGTAATTCCAGAAATATCACCTACTGTTTCTACTGCTGTGACTATAAACATAATAAGCATAGGTGCAATAGCTTTCATATCAAATATCCATTTTACAGGCATAAATTTTGGAATAGAAAAAAGTGGAGCGTTAATAACTGTATTCCAATTTAATACCCAAGAGCAATTTTTAATTATAACTTGATTTGTATTTGGATCTATCATTTCATATGTTGTAGGAAGAAATAAAGCAAATATAGCACATACTATATATCCTATGATTATACCAAAAAGAATTGAAGCTGCTGATGATATTCCTTTTGTATAATGTTTTAATATTATTATAGAAATTAGAACTATAGAACCTACCAAAAGATTTATTGGAGAACCAAAATCACCATTTGTATTTCCACCTCCAAAAGAGTTGATTCCTACAGAGATTAAAGATAAACCTATAGCAATAACAACCGTACCTGTAACAACTGGTGGGAAAAATTTTCTAAGTGGTTTTAAAAAGAATCCAAGAATTCCCTCAAATAAACCACCAACTAGTGATGCTCCTAAAATAGCACCATAAGCAATAATTCCGCCACCCATAGAAGATACTATTCCTCTACATACGCCTATAAAACCACTTGATGTACCCATAATAATTGGTAATCTGCTACCAACTGGCCCTATAGTGAACATTTGAATAAGTGATACTACACCTGCTATAAGCATAGCATTTTGAAGAACTTGTGTCATAACTCCAGCATCAGATAAACCACACATTCCTCCAATAATAAGAATTGGAGTCAAATTACCAACAAACATTGCAAGTACATGTTGCACTCCAAGAATAATAGCTTGCCCCAAAGGAATTCTCCCCTCTAGCTCATATGGGCTTGTAAAAGTATTATTCTTTTTTTCGTTTCCGTCTTCCATAAAACCTCCTGTGTTTTTTGAATTTTATCAATAATGAATTACTATTATTTTTTATTTTACAATCATTACAATACTATATTTTAAATGTTTTTCACTAAAAAAGAAAGTAAATTTTAACTTTCTTCTATTCTTTTTATTGATTGTTCTAATGAAAATATTTGATACTTATATTTATACTTACTTATATTTTTATCATATACTTTATCACCAAAAGCTTTATTAGCTAAAATACCAATTTTTCCCTTGTTTTGTTTTAAAATATTAATTAAAAAAGAAAAACCTTTTATCATAATTATTTTTTTATTGGAGTATTTTGATATTAATTTTACAATAGTTGAAGTATTTGAGTATTCTTCATTTTGTGGAAAAAATACTCCTTTTTCATTATTTTCAATCATAAGTAGTATAAACATACATAAATTTTCTATGTATAACATAGATCTTTCATTATTATATATAGGGAAAAATAAAGATTTTTTTGATATTTTTTGAAGAAGTGCAAAATTACCCTTACAATTTTTACCGTAAATCATAGGTAAACGGAGTATACAAACATTATAATCACTACTTTGTAATTTTTGAATTTCTAAATCAGCTTGTAGTTTACTATCTCCATAATAATTACTTGATTTTGGTATTGTGTTATAGTTTATTACTTTTTCTTTAATATCATTATATATAATAATAGATGATAAATATATAAATTGTTTTACTTTGTCATCTTTTGCTTTTTTTGCAACTTCTATAGCCAAATTTGTATTTATATTATAATACTTAT
>JAUNSV010000016.1 GCA_030539055.1 Eubacteriales bacterium
TTATCTTTTCTATTATTGGATCGAATAAGTCTCTAATTTCTTCGTTTTCTTCTTTTTCTTCTTTGGACTTTTTTGTTAAATCTTCTTCATCTTCTTTTTCATTATTTACACTTTCTTCATTTTTATTATCCTTGTCGATTTTTTGTTTGTCATCTTGAATACTTTCATTAGGTTCTTTCTCTTTATCCTTTTTTAATTCATCAGTATCTTTTTTCATTTATTCCTCCTTGAACATATCATTTGCATTTTTCATTAGTGCTTTTAATGTTTTCATTACTTTTTCATAATCCATTCTCTTTGGCCCAACAACTCCTATAGTTCCTTTAAGCCCATTTCCAAAATCACATTTTGCTGTTACTATAGAACAATCTTTCATAGATGGAACTGATGTTTCTTCTCCAATATATACTTGTATTCCAGTATTGTTATCATTGTCATCTAAAGATACATTTTCTATTATTTTCTGCAATCCTTCTTTTGTTTCAAATTCTTCCAATATATTTTGTGCTTCTATATTTTGAAATTCAGGATATTTAAAAAAGTTATTTGCTCCATAAGTATATATTTCATCTTTATTGTTTGGAATATTGAATATATCACTTATTTTAGTAACAATTGTAGTAATCAATTCTCTGTCAAATTGTATTTCATTTAGTTTTTTATTAAAATTAAATGATAATAAGTCCATTGGCTTCATACCAGATAATAGATTGTTTAATATAACTTGAATATCTACAATTTTTTTTATATCAATTTCTTTATCTATATCTATAAGTATGGATTTTATTATATTTGCTTCACAAACAATAACTGCTAATAATTTATGCTCTTCTATTTTAGAAATTTGAATATATTTTATTTTATTGTTTGAAAGAGTAGGTCCAGTTACTAGTGCTGCATAATTTGTATTAGAAGCTATTGTTTTTACAATTCCCTTAAGCATTATTTCTAAATGATCTACTCGTTCAAATAACGCTTTTTTTACATTATTAATTTCTAAATCTTTTTCTTTAATTAAGTTATCTACATAAAATCTATATCCTTTATCTGAGGGTATTCTACCTGCTGATGTATGTGGTGCAATCAAATATCCTAATTCCTCCAAATCTTGCATCTCATTTCTTATAGTTGCAGAAGAGCAATCAAAATTTGGTAACTTACTTATTGTTCTTGAGCCAACAGGTTCTCCAGTATCAAGATAAGTTTTAATAATAGTATTTAATATAATTCTTTGTCTTTCTGTCAATTCATTTATTTTTTTCAAATGATACCTCTATCAAAAAATATATTAGCACTCAACTATTACGAGTGCTAATATACTACATATTTTATAAATTGTCAATATTTAATTTGTGAACTATTTATGAATATTTTTTAGCATAAAAACCAACATACTCATCTCCTATTTGTAATTCATATAATTTTATATTTTTATTATATATTTTATTTAAAGGCAAAGATAATCCTACTCCAATACATTTTGAATATGCTTCACGCTTAGTCCATATTTTAAAAAAGTTTTTTAATTTTTCATTTTTATTTTCAATTGACATTATAAAGTCTATCTCTTCTTTTAAAAATATTTTTTTTATTATTTTATCATAATCAATATCTCTTATTTTTTCAATATCTATTCCTACTTCAACATTTGATATTATTATAGCTACTTTTTCTTTTGAGTGAGATATATTATAAAAAATATTTTTTTTATTTCTTATATATGGTTTTCCATATTTATTCTTTTCTATTATACAATCTTCGTATTTTAAATTTACTTCTTCAAATGCTTTTTTTAATAAAATATCTTTTTTTGTATTCTCTATAAATATTTTTTCCATATATTGCTCCATAACTATATTTAATAAATTTTTATATTATTATAAAATATTTATTTAGTATTGTAAATGCCTAGCATCTATCATCATCTAGTATTATTCCTCTTGTTTTATTTTTGCTTAACATTTTTTTAACTTATATTTATTAATTATTTAAAATAATACCTACTAAAATATCTCAAAAAAAATCAGCAGAATTATCTACTGATTTTTTAATAATATAGAAAAAATTACTTTAATGTAATTTTTGCACCTACTTCTTCAAATTTTTTCTTTAATTCCTCTGCTTCAGCCTTAGCCATAGCTTCTTTTACTACTTTTGGTGCTCCTTCAACTAGTTCTTTTGCTTCTTTTAATCCAAGTCCTGTTGCATCACGAACTACTTTTATTACTTTAATTTTTTCAGCACCAGCTTCTGTTAATTCAAGATCAAATTCTGTTTTCTCTTCTTGAGCTGCACCTGCTCCATTAGCTGGACCTGCCATTACTACTCCAGCAGCTGCAGATACTCCAAATTCTTCCTCGCATGCTTTTACTAATTCATTTAATTCTATTACAGACATTTCTTTTATTGCACTAATTAATTCATCTTTTGTCATAGCCATTTTATTTTCTCCTTATATTTTAATTTTTTTTATTCACTTTTTGTTGCTATTTGATTCAATACTCTTGCAAAATTAGTTATTGGTGATTTGAAAGAACCAAGTAAACGAGAAATAAGTACATTTCTGCTTGGTATTTTTGCAATTTCCATAATGCCATCTTTATCATAATATTCGCCCTCAACCATTCCAGCTTTTAATTCAAGTGATGGAGCAGTTTTAGCAAATTCTGCTAAAAGTCTAGCAGGTGATGTAGCATCATCTTTAGATATTGCAATTGATGTTGGGCCTTCCAATACTTGATTGATTTTTTCAAATGATGTTCCTTCTGTTGCTCTTTTTATATAAGTATTTTTATATACTTTATAAATAATATTATTCTCACGAAGTATTTTTCTAAGCTTTGTATCTTCTTCTACTGTAAGTCCTCTATAATCAGCGACAACAATACCATTAGCTCCATCAATTTTTGATTTAATCTCATCAATAATTGGTTTTTTTAATTCTTCTTTTGCCATATTTTCCTCCTTTATATATTTTGTTTTCCAAATAAAAAACTATGCCAATAAAGACATAGAGTTAAACTTATCAATTCATACTATATAAAAATAACAAATTGTAATGAATAATATTATGTGTTTAATTTGTTATATTATAAACATTTTAATAAATGATAGTTTCCTCGGTAGGAATAAATTATGCAATAATGCACCTACTGTCTTTGGTAAACATAAAGATAATATCAAATAATAAAAACTTTGTCAATACTAATATTATATGTAAATTCACCTTGTAATATAATATCCCATAAGTATTATGAAAAATATTGTCATAACTATATCAATTATCATTTTTAATTTGTTTTTCATAATTATTTTACTTTTCATTTATTCCATTTTTTGAAAGCCAATTTTTTATATCACTTTTCTGACATTGTGTCAATAGTTATTTATTATTTTTTAAATTTTCTATACTGAGGTAAAAAAAAAGAAGCGGCGTGCACTTCTTTCTATTTAAAGTCATATCTAATAGTAAAGCTACTTCAGCATTTATATATCATATTTTTTATCATAATAATGAATTGGATTAAATTTTTTTTCTTCATCAATTGTTGTTTTATCTCCATGACCTGGAAGTGAAATTGTATTATTCGGTAAATTAAAAATTTCATTATTTATAGAATTATATAATTCACTTAAGTTCCCAGAGTATAAATCATATCTACCAAAACCGTGAAAAAATAAAGTATCTCCACAAAATAAAACATTTTTATTTTTTATATAATAGCATGTACCACCTTTTGTATGACCTGGAGTTGGTATCGTAATTATTTCTTCATCTAATATATGTAATATTTCTCTTTTTTCAAATGTTGTAGATTGTGATACTATATATTCTTCTTTTGAGTTCATATATGAATAATTTTTTTTTGGATCTTCTAGTAGTTCTTTGTCATCAAAAGAAATATATGTTGTAGGGGAATATTTTTTACAAATTGCATTCACACCCATTATGTGATCGTAATGAGCATGTGTTAGTAAAATATATTTTATTTGTAAATTTAATTCACTAATTCTATTTAATATTTTTTTATACCCACAACCTGGGTCAACAATAAATGCATCTCTTTGATTTTTATAATAACAAAGATATGCATTCTCATCTAATTCACCATTTATTATACATTCAATTTCTAAATTCATATTATAATTATATCATATAAAATATTATTATCAATATTTGTTAGTCTGTTCTTAAAGCATCGATTGGATTAAGGACTGCCGCTCTTTTTGCTGGAAGATATCCAAATAATAATCCTATACCTACGGAAACTGAAACAGACAATATTATAGAACCTATTGTTGGATAACAAGTAATGCTCATAGCTGCACCAACAACAGAAGTCAACACAGAGCCAAGAATAATACCTATTAATCCACCAAGTGTAGAAGTAACAGCCGCTTCTATTACAAATTGTTGCATAATTACTCCTTGCTTTGCACCAAGAGCCTTTCTTATTCCTATCTCTCTTGTTCTTTCTGTTACAGAAACAAGCATTATGTTCATTACACCTATACCAGCAACTAATAAAGATATTCCTGCTATTCCACCAAGAAGTGCTGATAAAGTTCCAATGCTTGAATCTAATTCAGATATAATGGAAGAATTTGCAAAAACAGAATAAAAATTTTCACTTTTAAAAATACCATATAGTGTTGATTTTAATTTATCTGTTATTTCATCTGTATAAGAAGTATCTACAGAATTAATATAATAATTTGATATATTACCATTTCTTGTCATCTTTGTAGCTAGAGTATAAGGCATCCAAACAAAATCATCTGTACCACCCTCGCTCATATTTTTTATTTCTTCTTGGGGTTCTATTACTCCTACGATAGTAAGAGGTTTACCATTTACTTTAAGTGAGTCATTTATTGCTTTATCAGAGGATCCAAATAAATCATATGCAACATAATATCCAATTACACATACAGCAGATCTTCCTGCTAAATCTGAATAAGAAAGATTGCGCCCTTGTTCCAATTTATATGATACAATATCCATATAATCCTCAGATACTCCCATAATTGTTGTAGAAGTTAAAGAATTATTGCCATTTTTTACAGTTCCTGATACAGATACTTCGGGTGATAATTTATTTACAATTTCATAATTTTCATCCAAAAACTCATACATTACTTTATCATCTAAGGAACGGGTTCGTGTATTTCTTACATTGATAGATATTCGATTTACTCCCATTGAAGCAAAAGATTCTATTACTTGACCCATATATCCGCTGACAACAGAGACTAAAATAATAACTGCTGCGACACCTATTATAATGCCAAGCATAGTTAAAAAAGAACGCATTTTATTTGTCAATATTGAATTAATTGCTAATTTGAATGATTGTATCATTTTAATCCTTGTTCTATTGCTTCTTTATATTCATCAGATGTACCATCAAATATTATTTGTCCATCTTTTATTCTTACTATTCTTTTTGCTTCTAAAGCTATAGCATTGTCATGAGTAATCATTACTATTGTATTGCCCTCACTGTGCAACTTTTTAATAAAATTTAATACTTCTCTTGATGTTTTTGAATCAAGTGCACCTGTAGGCTCATCCGCCAATAATAATGATGGATTACCAGCTAAAGCTCTTGCTATAGATACTCTTTGCTGTTGCCCACCAGATAATTGATTAGGCATATTGGCATATTTTTCTTTTAATCCTACTCTAGCAAGTGATTCTAAGGCTCTTCTTTGTCTTTCCTTATTTGATATTCCTGCATATAATAATGGAAGTTCAACATTTTCTAGTAAATTTAATTTAGGGAGCAAATTGTATTGTTGAAAAATGAATCCTACAGTTTTATTTCTGATTTCTGCTAGTTCATCATCTGTCATTGTAAAAGTATCTCTTCCATTCAAAATATATTTTCCTGATGTAGGTTTATCAAGTGCACCTATAATATTCATTAAAGTTGATTTTCCTGAACCAGATTTACCTACGATTGCTACAAATTCACCTCTATTAATTGTTAAATTAATATTGTCATTTGCATATACTTGTTCATTACCCATTAAATATATTTTATATACATTTATTAATTCTATTAATTTTTGGTTTTCTATCATCATCTTGGTCCGCCACCACCCATATCAGGTGGTCCTCCCATTCCGCTACCCATACCACCAAACATAAAATTATCTGAATTATTTGAAGAAGCAGTAACATACACCTCATCTCCCTCTTGCAAACCAGACAAAACTTGAATAAAACTAGTATTTGATATTCCTGTTTCCACTCTTATTGCTGTAAAACCATCTGGCACCATATTCAAAACTCTATCAGATATTCCCTCTTGATTAATACTCCCATTGGCTTCTTTTATTGTTGGAGATGTATCAAGCACATATACTACATTACCTCTTTGCAATGCATCTGTTGGAATACATATTGCATCCTTTGCTTGAGCTAATATAACATAACCATCTACATTCATTCCAGGTAATAAATCGCCTACTTCTGGTATTGTGATAGTAACAGGGTAATTTGTTACACCATTTGAATTTGCAGCTACTAAAGAAATATTTGTAATTGTTCCTTTAAATACTTTACTATTAAATGCATCCGCTTGCACATTAACCTCTTGCCCCAATTGCACATTGGATATATCAAGTTCATCAACAGACATTGAAAATGTTAATTCAGATAAGTCATATATTGTAGCTAAGGTAGTAGCTGTTGTTGTTGATTTTTGAATTTTATCACCAACTTTTACATTTTTAGATATTACTGTACCATCTATAGGTGCTGTAATATTATAATTATCATAACTATCCAATGCATCATTATATGTATTCTCTGCTCTAATCATTGTATCTCTTGCATTCATATATGTATTTTTTTTACTTGATATTGCTGCTCTTGCACCTTCCTTGGTTAATTGAAGAATTGCTTGCCCTTTATAAACATAAGCTCCCTCTTGAACCAATATTCTCTCAACTTCTACATCACTACCATCGCTAAATTTTATTGTTTGTTCATCATTTACTATAAAATTAGCATCCTCAACTGATACCATATCTCTAACTGAAATTAGTGCGGAATAATCACTCGTTAATCCACCTGGATTATTTACTTCACATATAACATATCTTACTAATACACCACCATTTATTACTTCATCTACTTCTGCTTTACTTTTTACATAGCCTTGCAATATTTCACCATTCTCTTGTAATACTATCCAAGCAATCTCTCCTACTTGTATATTTTTTGCATCATTTGAAAGAAATGGTACTTTTATTGAAAATTTACTATCATCATATATTTCACATACTTCTGTTGAATTTGATAATTTATCTCCAGCTTTTACATTCAATTTTTTTAAATAACCAGATATTTGTGCTTTATATGTATTGCCTTTATATTCTTCTTCTATTTTTTGATAATCATAATATGCTTTTTCATAATCTTCAACAGCTTTTATATAAGAAGCAGAGGCATTTGATATTTCTCGCAAAGCAGAAGATGCTTCTATAGTAATTAATAAATCTCCTTCTTTTACTTCATCTCCTTGATCAAAATATACACCAGTAACTGTTCCCTCAACAAAAGATGTAATTGAATATGTATCTTTTGCTGCAAGTGTACCTGTGCCAGAAAGCTCTGAAGATAAATTCATTTTTCTTACAGAAGATACTTGTTGCATTATTTTTGCATTTTCTTCTTGCTTTTGATTATTTCTAATAAATAGAATAACTATAATTACTATAGCTGCAATAACAAATATTAAAAGAATTATTCTTTTTATTAATTTTTGTTTCTTTTGTTTTTTTCTTAAAATCTCTTCTTCAGCAGCACTTTGTGCTTTTTTGTCCTCTTCAGATAACTCAGTTTTTTGAAAAGTATCTGTAGAAACGCCATTTTGAACATTTACATCGATATCAATATTATTTTTTTTATTGAAGATTTTTTTTATATAATTTAACATTTATCTTTTCTCCATCATTTAATGTCATAAAGGAACACAGAAGTTATTTCACCAGCATAGGTTGAACTTGAATCGCTATTTGTTTCATATACTATAATTACTTGATCATTTACTTTTATTGTGCCAGCAAAAGAAAAAGCGAATTTTACTTCTGCATTGCCTAATGTATAACGAGCAAGCTCTATTTCAACAGAATTTGGTGTTAAATTATCTGAAGCATTGTAATAAATATTATTTACAAATCCTTTACTTACTACTACTGTAGAGTCTAAAGAATTACCTTGTCTATATGCATAACAAGTTTTTGTAGTTTCATTGAAATATAAAATTACAAAACCAGTATTAGATATTTCACTCGCAATATTACCATAATTAGATGCACTTCCATTCAAAAAATAATTTCCCTCATCTAAATTAAATGGTAAATATGCTGCAAGCGTTGTTCCCCTTTTTGCTATAAAAGGTCCGGACATTGAAGTTTTTATCATATTAGATGGATCTAGCTCTTTTGTATTAGCATCTAAAGTAGCATTAAATAAACTTCCATATATTGAGCCACCACTCTTAGGTGTAGCTTTTAATGTATTATATAAAGCGTTTATTACATCTAATTTTGTAACAAAATCATAAGGAGAAGCATTCATATTTTTATTTAATTCTAAAGAAATAAAAAGTTGATTTCTCCCCTCTACTTGAGAACCAGTAAAATCTGAATTCTCATATCCAAGAAGTGCTAGGCATGCTCTTGATACATCTTTATATGCTACAAAATCATTTGGTTTAAATTGTCCACCAAGGTACCCAACCATATAATTGTTTGAAGAAGCTAATTTGATATAAGAAGCATACTCTGAATCTTTTTCAACATCATTATATACAGCTGTACCTGATACAGCTGAAGTAGAATCTTTAAATTTTGATGTTTTTACAATCATTTTCGCAAACTCTGCCCGTGTTATATACATATCTAAATTTTCTGTGTTTGTAATACCAGCAAGAACCAAGCATTGATTTCTCATTTCTTGGCCAGCTACCGTAGTTTGTGAAAACGCTTCTTTAGGATTATATATAAATATACTTATTGATAATAATAAAATCATAAGTATCCTTACAATTTTTTTCATTTATGCCTCCTAATCTTTTAAGAAATTATATATATATTAAACTTATTTTTTGTCTATAATGTGAAAAAAATAAATACATTTTGCAAAAAAAAAAAGAATTATAATTAATTATAATTCTCCCTTTATTTTATTATAAATAAAATAAAAATCATTTTCCTTCATTGTACCAGCGTAAAAATTCTTCATCAAAAATCACTTCATCAGAATAATAATTCACAATACTTTCACTAGTTTCTTCTTCATCTGTAGTTGTATCATTTTGATTATCTAACATATTATAAGCATAAGTCTCAATTTGAGTACTATTTATGTGGGCTTGTGAAGCATCGGTCAATAAACTTTTTACTTCTTCGCTTAAATCTATTGGGCCTTTAACATATTTTAATTGAACAACATCATTTATTATCCAAGCTCCATTAGTATCAACTTTATATCCATCGGGAGTTATTGTATTTATCAATTTATGACCATTTTCATTAATAAAATAGCATTCATCTATTCCATCGTGATTTGAATCTAACCAATGCCAACCATATGTTAAACTAGAGCCATCTGGCATATACCAAAAATAACCTGTTCCATCACTTTTAAATGAGGCAAGTTCAATTGCAGCATCTTCATTCTCATCAGCAAATGAACAAATCGAAAATGCCATACATAAAAATATTGAACAATATAATAAAAAATGTTTTTTCTTAATCATTACAACCTCTATTACGCAAATAATATCATAAAAACACTTTTTTTTCAAGTATAATAAAAATTCTTAATTCATATTTCACAAATTATACCTATTTACATAAATAAAAATTGGTATTATAATAGTTTTATGAATAAAAATATCAAAATATTATCTGTACAAGGAATTTGTTTAGCTCTCGCTATTATTACTTCAACATATATTAAAATCTTTCATATGCCACTAGGTGGTTCAGTCTCATTATGTTCTATGTTATTTGTTGCATTACCTAGTTATTTTTTTGGAGTAAAAATTGGGCTTATTTCTTCTTTTGCTTTTTCAATACTCACTTTTGTTATTGATCCATTATTCTATTATCCTATGCAATTTATATTTGATTATATATTAGCATTCACATCTCTTGGGCTTACTGGAATATTTAGAGAAAAAAAATATGGGCTTCAAATTGGTTTCTCTATTGCTGTATTTTTTAGGTTTTTATTTACATCTATTTCTGGATATTTGTTTTTTAGGGAGTATGTACCAATAGGTTGGAATCCAATTTTTTATACTGTTATTTACAATGGTTCATATATGTCTATAGAGCTTCTATTTACACTTATTATAATAGGTATTCCACCAATACAAAAAATATTAATTACAATGAAACAAAAGTTTAATCAATAATTTTATATTAATGATTGAATTTTATCCAGTGCTTTATCAATCTCAGGCAAAATTAATTCATCAACTCTACCACTATCTACCATTTTTGTTATTTTCATATCCATTGCTACTTTTGCTAATACTTCTGTTTTATTTTCTATTGCAATTTCATCAACCTTACTTTCACCAAAAATTTTTATTTTTTCACTACAATTTGGACATTTTACATATGACATATTCTCGATTATTCCAAGAACTTTTTTATCCATTTTTCTTGCCATATTAATTGATTTTTCTACTATCATAGATACAAGTTGCTGTGGTGATGTAACTATTATTACAGCATCAACAGGCATAAATTGATATACAGATAGTGGAACATCTCCTGTCCCTGGCGGCATATCAACAAACATAAAATCAACATCTTCCCAATATGTTTCGCTCCAAAATTGTTTTACTGCTTGTGAAATCAAAGAGCCTCTCCATACTATTGGATCAGTTTCATTGTCTAATAATAAATTTGCAGAAATAATTTGTATTCCATCTCTGCTCTTCTTTGGTATCATCAAATTGTTTTCATTAGCGGCTATTTTATTATCATAAATTCCAAAAGATTTTGGAATAGAGGGTCCTGTAATATCTGCATCCAATATAGCAACATTAAACCCACGCTTTTTTATACCACTTGCAAGAAGAGAAGTAACAAGTGATTTTCCAACTCCTCCTTTCCCAGATGATATAGCAATTATTTTTTTTACTTTTACATTCTCTGGTAAAGAAACAAGCATTGATGTTTTATCTCTTTCATTGCATTTTTCTTTACAAGTATTACAATCATGTGTACATTCTTGTGACATTTTGTTCTCCTTATATTATTGTTTTGGTATTGTATTAAATATGCTCTTTCTTTTAAACAATACTTCAAAATCTAATTTATCTACAATAAATTCTATATATGATGCAAAATATTTTGATTGTGTTTTTATATAGTTTTCTCCATCAAATAAATATACATCATAATCTACTAATGAATTATTATTTTTATTAGTATATGGTAAATAACGCATTTTTGTTTCTTTTTGATTATTTATAGACTTCTCTATTATAATATGCCATCTACTTTCATTTATTGTTTCTTCCCCAAGCAAATCTACTTTTATGCCATCCCCACTTGCAAAATCTGAAATTGCCAAAAAAACTGCTTTTCCATTTTCTCTTTTATCGAATGATTCTACTGTAGTAATATAATTAATATACCTTGTTTTAATTACAGTATCACATTTTAAATTTTTTAAAGAAGTATTATCCCAAATAGAATAATATCCTTCTTTTTTTTCTACATATGGATAAGCTCTTTGATCAAATGATTCTCCATATTGAAAAGTATATTGTCTTAGTAATTTGTCTTTTGATGAATCATCTTCATCCTCTTCAAGAACAAAACTAAGAGTAAATGTTTGAATTCTATCTGGTAATTGTTTTATTTTCTTTTTTAAATCTTCGTATTCTATTTTTTCAGCTCTTTTTACAAAAGAAAATCTATCTATACCATACAAATTATCAGATACATAATAATTTTCGTGAAAATTTAATTCATAATCAACACTCATATATCCAGAAATAGCTCCAAAAAATTGAATGGCATCATTAATATTTGCTAAAGTATAACAATATGATACCATATTACCCATTCCTACTATTCCACCTACATATTTATGCCCAGAAATATCTCCCGTAGAGAAGCACTTTGTTACATTAGAATTTGAATGACCAACTACTCCACCTACATAAGATGCATCCTTTGCTTCAATAAATCCATAAGATTCACAAGTTACAACTATCCCCATATTCATTCTACCAACTATTCCACCAATAGAATCTGTTTTTCCATATATCTTACCTTGATTAATGCCATTTTGAACTACAGTCTTTCTATAATACCTTGTACGAAGTTTTAGTATATCGGAATCTGTAGAATCATTCTCTGGAGCACCATCATATTCTACATCAATTGTTCCAACTATTCCTCCTATATTTAAATCTCCATTAATCATAGAATTATTTTTAGAAGAATAAACTTTTCCCTCAAGAGTAGTATCAATGTTTTCTGTAGAAACATCCATATACTTATCTTCTGCATTTAATTCTTCTAACTCTACTAATGGGTCAACAATCATATCTGACAATCTTTTTATTTGATTATTTACATTAGTAAAATCACTTGATAAATCACTAGACATATTATCTAGCGCTTCATTTAAAAATGTCATATCTTTTAATAAAGTTGAAAGATATCCATCAATTGTAGAATTCTTTTTTCTTAATTCAAGAGCATCACTTTGTATTTGAGTACCCATATCCAAATTGCCATTAATATCATTCAAAGATATTACTTCATTTATTTCTTGAATCATACCTAGTAAGTCAGTAATGCTTGTATCTGCTTGGTGAGCTTTTATTACATCATTTATATCTTTAATTATATCTTCCATATTTGAAATATATGTTCCTATATCAAATAAAGTATTAGACAAATTTTGAATTTCTTCTATTCCATCATCTTTCAAATTAGATAAATCATCATTTGTTTTAGTTAAAATAGCTGATACATTTGATGAATGAAATTGGAAATCTTCATTTGTTTTAGTCAATATTTTATTAAGATTTTCTGTTTCTTTTTTTAAATCAGATGATGTATCGCCTATAAGACTTTTTTCTACTTCAGGTTCTAGTTGACCTACAATTCCTCCTATGTCTTTTCTTCCATAAATATTACCATTATTGATACAAGCACTTACATATCCACCAGATCTACCTACTACTCCAGCTACATTGTATCCTACTCTTTTATATCCTATTTCAGCAAAATTTGTAGAGAGATTTATTTTTCCTGAAGAATAACCACATATCCCTCCTATATCTTTATAAGTAGATGTTGCTGCTTTTGTAGAATTATCATCAAAAAAATCCTTAAGACCTTGTATGTCTTGAAGACCATTTGATTCATCCTCATATATAGTATTTACTTTAGCAAAATTAGTGCATAATGTAATTTCACCTAAATTCTCTCCACAAATACCACCTATATATGATTTACCATTAATTTGACCTTTTACTGAGCATGAATCAATAACACCAATTTTAGAATTTGTACCAACTATACCACCAATTTTGGTTGTGCCACTAATATATCCATCAAAAGTGCAATTTTTAATTTTACCACTATTCATTGCTACTATTCCAGCCAAAATATTTTGAGTTCCGTCGGATTCTATTCGCCCCTCAAAATTTAAATTTTCAACTATAGCACCCTCTTTTACATTCAAAAATAATGCAACAATGGATGAAGCATTTTGAACTTTAAAACCTTTTATAGTATGTGAATTACCATCAAAATGCCCTGAAAAATTAGATATAGATTTAAATTTTGAATTTAGTACATCTATATCATTATTTAAAATTATTTTTTTGTTTTTTGAAAAAGAATCAATATTAGTTCTTTTTGATAATTCTTCCAAATCTTTTATGTCATTTATTTCTATTGTTTTTTTAGAGAATTTCTCATCATAATTTATTTGTGAATTAGTAGCAATATTGTCAGCATAGGAAGTATTAATAAATGAAAAAATCAAAAGACATAAAAATAATATTTTTCTTTTCATTCATCCTCCTCCCTTACTTCACCTTGTATTATATTTAAATCCATATCTCCAGAAACCATTCCAATAACTTTTCCATTGATTGTACCATTTAATTTTCCATTGATTATTCCATCAACAACTATTGTTCCTGTTCTCTTGTCTTTTTTTATAATTGATTTCAATTTGAATGAAGTTTTTTCTATTACAGTTTCTCCAATTAATAAAACTTGAGGGAGTACAAACATTACTGCAATAATTGAAATGATGGTGCCTCTATATAAACACTCTCCTATGCCTACTATACAGCCATCTGAAGACAACATACTAATTAAAAAGCCTGCTAAAATAAACATTGGTCCAGAGGTAATAATGGTAGGGAATGAAAAATTCATTGTATCTATTATTGCTTCCTTTTTATTCATTGTTTTTCTAGCTTCATTGTACCTACTTGATACTACAACAGCATAATCAATATTTGCACCCATTTGAATAGATGATACAACTAAGTAAGACATAAAAAATACATCTTGTTTAATTAAAGTAGGAATACAAAAATTGATCCAAATACAACCTTGTATAATACTAACCAATAAAACTGGCATACCAGCAGACATAAATGTAAATAATAATACAATCAATACAAGTACTATAGAAGAAATATTTACTACAACATTATCTGTAGCAAAAACTTTTTTAAAATCATATTCACTTGTAGAATCTCCAGCAACATGAATATCATTTGTATTATAAATTTTTATTGCTTCCTCTTTTATTGTATCTGTAAAATGATAAGTATTATCTCCAGAAATTGGCAAATTAACATATACTAAAATTCTAGAATAATTTTCACCTTGTAATTGGTCTTTACCTCTTTTCATTTTATCATATGCTTCATTTAATTTGTCTTTTAAATCTGTTTCTAAATTGACATACCCGTCTTCAGACACATCGTGAACATACATAAATATATCTAAAAAAGGTACAGCATATCTCGAAATTCCAGCTGTGATTTTTCCATAACTTTCATCTTTAATAGCATACGAAGTATATAATAATTGGCATAATTCATAATCAACATTAGTTAATTCAGAAAATTGTCTTGGTGTTAATTTGTCAGTCAACATATATCCATCTAAGCCCTCAGTATTTGCAAGTGCTGTGATTTCTTCAACTTCCTTATAATTCATTAAATTATTAATCAATTTTTTTTCATTTTCATAATTGCCAGTTGGGAAAATCAATGCCATCATATTGTTTTTTTCAAAAGTATTTTTTATCATAGTTTCTGCAATTTGTGATGTGTTTTTTACTGGAGTTTCCATCTCTGCATAACCATATACATAAGGGCAATTCTTTTGACCAATATATGAGAGAGAAATTATAAGCAAAAATACTATAGGCATTAATTTTTGTGTTTTGAAATCAAATTTTGCAATTTTGTTTATTTTTGGTATTAAATTTTTATGTTTTGTTTTGTCCATTAAAGAACCAAAAATAATAAGTAAACCTGGCATCAAGAAAAAAACAGAAGCCATAGACAATAAAATGGCTTTTATTAAATTGATGCCCATATCTGGCCCAATTCTAAATTGCATTAATGTCATTGCAAAAAGACCACCAATGGTAGTAAGCGATGAAGCAGATATTTCTGTTATTGATCTTGCAACAGCTTTTATTACAGCTTCTCTTATTTCGTATTTTTCTCTATACTCTTTAAATTGATTACATAAAATAATTGCATAATCAATAGACATTGCAAGTTGTAAAATAATTGTAACTGAATTTGAAATATATGATATTGTTCCAAGTAAAAAATTTGACCCTTTGTTAATTATTGCTGATGCTATAAAAGTAATTATAAGTACAGGTACCTCTGCATAAGTTGTTGATGTAAGTAGTAAAACAGACACTACAATTATAGCAACAATAATCATTATTACATTCATTTCTTCTTTTATTGCATCTGCTTTTTGATCACCTAGAGTAGTTTCTGTAAAAATATCATATGCGTTATACTTTTGTTTTATATTATTTAATAAATCCAAACATCTCTTATTTTCTTCACTATCAACAAATGTAATACTAAATAATGCAGATCCATCATTAAAATGCTCTTTTGTATTATCAAATTCAACATCAAATACTCCATCGACTTTTTTTATCTCTTCCTGAATATCTAAAGCTTTATCATATGAAATATTTGCTATCATAATTTTTGCACTTCCATATGTAACAAACTCTTTATCCATTATATCTAAAGAAACTCTTGTATCTGATTGAGCTGGTAAATAAGTAGATAAGTCATTTTCTACTTTTACAAAATTCATAAGAAATAATGAAGCTAAAATCAAAGCACCAAAAATAAGAAACATCAAGTTCCTTTTATCAACAATAAATGTTGCTAAAGTTTCCATTATGTTTCCTTCTACTTTTATTCCATTATTATTGATTTTAAATTTATCCATTTTTTATGATTTATTTTTTTTTGCTGTAGAAAATACAGCTTGTGCTACTGCTTTACATAAATTATCATCCAAAGGATTTGGTAAAATATGATCTTCATCAATATTTTTAATGAAATTTGCTATTGCTAATGAAGCAGATAATTTCATTTCTTCATCAATATTTTTTGCCTTTGCATCTAGTGCACCACGAAATATTCCTGGAAATGCACATATATTATTTATCTGATTTGGAAAATCGGATCTGCCAGTTGCTATTATTCTGCATCCACCTTTCTTAGCTTCATCAGGCATTATTTCTGGTGTAGGGTTAGCTAATGCAAATACAATTGGGTCTTTATTCATATTTTTAATATCATCACTATTAATTAAATTGCTTTTAGAAACACCAATAAAAATATCTCTATTTTTTATAGCATCATGAATACTACCTTTTAATTTTTCTTTATTTGTAATTTTAGATATTTCCTTAAGATAATAATGGTCATTTTCTCTACCATCATATATTATACCATTAATATCGCACATAATAATATTTTCAAATCCATATGATAATAAAATTTTTGCTATAGAAGTACCAGCTGCTCCAGCACCAGAAATACATATTTTTACTTCTTCTTTCTTTTTATTTGTTACTTTTAAAGCATTAATCAATCCAGCTAAAACAACAATAGCTGTACCATGTTGATCATCATGAAAAATAGGTATATCGCATTTTTGTTTTAATTTATTTTCTATTTCAAAGCATCGTGGAGCCGAAATATCTTCAAGATTAATACCACCAAAAGATTTACTAATTAAATAAATTGTTTCTACAAGCTTATCTACATCTTTTGTATCAACACATATTGGAAAGGCATCTATATTAGCAAAATGCTTAAATAAAATGCACTTTCCTTCCATAACAGGCATACTTGCTTCTGGTCCTATATCTCCTAATCCCAAAACAGCACTTCCATCTGTAATAACAGCTACTAAGTTGGATCTTCTAGTATAATCATAAGATTTTGATTTATCTTTTTGTATTTCTAAACAAGGAGAAGCTACACCAGGAGTATAATAAATAGATAAATCATTTTTATTATTAATTTCTACTCTTGATATTACTTCTATTTTCCCTTGATATTTTTTATGAAGCTTAAGAGATTCTTCATCATAATCCATATATTCTTCCTTATTATGTTTTTATCCATCTTCCACAGCAACCACAAGGAAGCATTAGTTTTGATTTTGTTACTGGAAGTCCAATCTCATCTGATTCTACCTTGCCTCCAAATTTCTTTACAATTATATCATTCAAAATATAAGATAATACAGCACTTTGTAAACCTGTAGTATATGAATTTATTATAAAAAATTTAGATTTATTATATAATAAAAGTGAACTTTTGTCTATAAGCTTGTATAAGGCACTTTCTAATTTCCATATTTCACCATTTGGTCCTCTACCATATGATGGTGGGTCCATAATAATCCCCTCATACTTATGCCCTCTTCGTATTTCTCTTTCCACAAATTTAAAACAATCATCTATATAATATTTTATATTTTTATTATTCACATTTGAACTTATTGCATTTTCTTTTGCCCATTCAATCATACCTTTTGATGAATCTACATGAACTACATTTGCGCCCATTTTAAGCAGTGCTACAGAAGCTCCACCAGTATAAGCAAACAAATTCAATACATTGTCATTGTTTTTTACTATTCCAGTTAAAAAATCCCAATTTACTGCTTGCTCTGGGAAAAGACCTGTGTGTTTAAAAGAAAAAGGTTTTATATTAAACTCTATACTTTCATTATTTAGTAGTGGGTAAGATATACTCCATCTTTTTGGCAAATTATATATTTCCCATTCCCCTCCGCCCTTACTTGATCTATGGTATATTGCATTAATTTTTTTCCATTTTGACTTATCTGTATGCCAAATAACTTGTGGGTCTGGCCTAACTAAAATAACATCTTTCCATCTTTCAATTTTTTCTCCATCGCCTGCATCCAAAACTTCAAAATCTTTCCATCTATTTGAAATATACATTATCTACCTCCAGTAAGAAGATTGTAATAATTTGGAACAATTTTCTTCAAAAATTTTGCAAAATAATACGAGATAAACATACATATTAAAGGCATCATTAAGAAAATGGTATTAGAAAGAATTTCTATTACATCTTCATTATCTCTCAAAAAGTATATTCTTATAATAGAAAAAATTAGTAGCACAAATCTCACTATTAAATAATGAATACAATACATAAAAAATAAATAATTATAACAATCATTTTGATAACTAAGCTCTAAATAATCTATTGTAGTCCACAAAAGAATAGGCATAGCACTTCTAATCAAAACAGTTGTTAAAAGAGTAATATTGTATTCATAAAATAATAAATATGGAATTTTTGATACATATAACAATAGTACTAAAGAAATAAAAAATATTATAAAAGAAGTAATAAGTAAATATGGGTTTTTATTTTGATATACTTGTTCCTTTTTATATTTTGATAAAAAAGCACCAAGAGAAAAATAAAACAGAGCATCAACATTTACAACATATATATTAATATTTTGACTAATAAAAAATAATAATAACAATAAATATATATATCCTAAAATTTTATTTTTGTATATAAAATAAATAAAAATTGATAGTATACTTAAAACAATTAATTGATACATAAACCAAAACACAGGATTATATTTATAAAAAACTAATGTTTGAATAAAATCATTTAAAGAAAAAGTAACTCCTGCTTTTATAATACAAAAAATGATATAATAGATTGTATTCCACATAAAAAAAGGAATGAGAAGAGTATGTATCCTACTTTTAATTTTTTTTAAATAGATTTTTATATTATTGAAATTTCTAAAAAACATAAAACCACTTACAATAAAAAAACCAGGAACAGCAAATTGCCCCATTTGAGCAGAAACTAATTCCTGAATTTTTAAATCATTATTTACAGAATGTACCCAGACAACAAGCACTCCCAAAATAAAAGTGTATAATTTCTTTTTATCTATTAAACGTTGTTTATCCATATTTTATTAATTTTTCTTTCAACATATTCTTTTACAAAATTATGAATTTTTTCATTTGGATCGAGATAAGCACTTATTGAAGCATCATGATTTAATGAATCTATTATTCTTGCAAGATATTCTGTAACATCAACAGAAATATACCAAGGTTTAGAGAATAATTCTTCTTTTTGATAAATACTATTTGTAGTTAAAATACCCTCTATTTCTCCTTTTTCATATGCTTCATCAAATTTATTAAATCCGTTTGTAAATAAACCAAATGTACATATTGCAAATACTCTTTTTGCTTGCATGTCTTTTAATACTTTTGCTGTTTCCAATAAAGAATCTCCAGATGAAATCATATCATCTACAATAATTACATCTTTTCCTTTAACATTTGATCCCAAAAACTCATGAGCAACTATAGGATTTTTGCCATCTATAACAACACTATAATCTCTTCTTTTATAAAACATTCCTACATCTATTCCTAAAACAGAGGCTAAATAAATTGATCTTTGCATAGCACCAGAATCAGGAGAAATAATCATCATATGATCAGAATCAATAATAAAATCATCTTTTGAATTTAGAAGCGATTGAATAAATTGATATGTGCAAGAAATAGAATCAAAGCTAGATAAAGGTATTGCATTCATTACTCTTGGATCATGTGCATCAAAAGTAATAATATTTGATACACCCATGCTCTCTAGTTCATGTAGCATAAGAGAACAATCAAGTGATTCCCTTTTTGTTCTTTTGTGTTGTCTTGATTCATAAAGAAAAGTCATAATAACATTTATTCTTTTTGCTTTTCCATTTATTGCAGCTATTACTCTTTTTAAATCTTGAAAATGATCATCTGGAGACATTCTATTCTCTTCTCCAAACATTTTATATGTGCAAGAATGATTTGTTACATCAACAATTAAATATGCATCCACTCCGCGTACACTTTCTAATAGAGTACATTTTGCTTCTCCTGTTCCAAATCTAGACAGTTTAGGCATATTGATATATGATTCTTTAAAATAATTCTTATAAAGAGGATTATCATTTTTAATATTAGAATTTCTCTCAACTCTCCAAGATGAAATATAAGAGTCAAGTTTTCTTGTAAAATTTTCCATCCCCATAAGTGGCATTAATGCTAGTTCACCTACAGGCAAATCTAAATTTAAATTTTCAGACATAATAATCTCCCTTTTACAATTCTTTTCTTAAATCATTACCATATAATCTATGATATTTGTATTTATTTGCTATTCTTGAAGCTATTCGTTCACTATAATATGTCTCTAAATCTTCATAAGAGAGATTAGATGTAATTATAGTTGATTTTTTATAATTTAATCTTTTATCTATTATTGAAAATAAATTTGAATTAGAATAAAAAGAAGTTGATTCTGTTCCCAAATCATCAATAATTAAAAATTGTGTTTTGCAAATTTTTAATAATTTTTGTTCTTTTTCTTTATCAAAAAAAATATTTACTAAATCATTTATTGTAATAAATATTGATTGAATATTATTCTCTAATGCTTTTCTTAAAAACACTTTTGATAAGAAAGTTTTACCAGTGCCAACATCGCCAGCTAAATATAAATTAAATGCTTCTTTATCAATTTTTTTTAATTTTTCATTTGTTGTTCGAATAAAATCTACTATATAATCATAATACTTTTCACCAGATGGAACTCTAACATTCTTTTGGTCATATAAAGAAATATCAAACTCATCTTGATATATTAATATATTGTTTGAATCATCAATATTATTCTCTACTACATATTTTTTTTCTCTATCTAAAAGGCAAGTGCATTTATGACCATTTATGAAACCTGTATCTAAGCATTTTTCACATTCATACAAAGGATAAAAATCTTTAATATTGTATTTTTTTAACAAATAATTTCTTGTTTCTATTAGTTGATTGATTTTTGTTTCATATTTTTCATTTGAATGATTAATATCTTTTGAAAAAATTGACTCTTTAGCAAACTCTACTCTTTTTTTTAATAATTCATTGCACACTTCTTTTAAGTCATTATATATAGAAAAATATTTTTCTTGTCTATTTCTACACTCTATTTCTTTTTTATCTCTTTTATTTTTATATTCTTCTATTAATAATTGGTATGTATTTTCAATTTCATTTTTGGTATTCATTTCTACCATCCACTTGTACCACTCATCATTTTTTTGTTTTCTATTTCTCTATAATTATTTTTTCTTTCACTAAAATTAGATTTTACAATTTTTTTATTTGAATTTTGCAAAACTTTTTTTTCATTCTTTTTTAATGAAAAATCTTTTTGCATTTTTTTAACTTCTTTAGCAGATTTAATATTCTTATCTTTCCAATCATCAGCAACAGCAACCATATACCGAGCATTAGTTTTATCTAATTCACAGCAATATTCAATCAAATATTCTATCACATCTACTGGCAAATCCAATTCAAAAAACATATACTCTATAGCTTCCTTTTGCTTAGGAGATATTGTTTGTGGAAACATTTTTTCTGCATAAAAAAGAAGTTCTTTAAAAATAACTTTTTTATCTTCATTATTATTAGATTTATTATCAAATTCTTCTTTTGATTTTTCTTCTTTTTTAGCTACTTTGTTTGTAGCAAAATACTTTTGTTTTCTCCAAAATTTAAACGCTTTTTCTACATCATTTTCTGTTAATGTTAATTCATCTGCAATTTTTTCAATAGATAAATCGTTTTCATCTTTCCATAGAATATATAAATATACTCTCAAGTAATCTGGATTTACATCAGCTAAATATTTTTGAAAAAAATCATTAGGAATGCAAGTTACATTCGCAGAAAAAATATTTTTTATTTCGTCTCCCATATGACACCTCTTAAAATACTAAATTAATGTACCATAAAAAGGAAATAAAATAAAGATATTACTAAACAATAAATTCACATTTTTTATTAAAAAATGTTAATAGATTGTAGACTACTCATTTATTCATTTTGTTTTTCTTTTTTTACAATATTATCTGCAATTTGATAAATATTCCCTGCACCCATAGTTATTACTAAATCATTTTTTTGTACATTATTGTTTAAATAATTCTCAATGTCAGAAAAATTATTAAAATATAGCGAATTAGTTTTATTATTTATAAACTTTATAATATCTTTTGAACTTATACCTATTGTATTCTTTTCTCTCGCAGCATAAATAGGTGATAAAATGCATACATCAGCCATAGATAATGCTTTTCCAAAATCCTCTAAAAAATTTTTCGTTCTTGTATATGTATGTGGTTGAAAGACAACAAATAGTTTATTGTGTTTTATATTTTTTGTAACATTTAATGTTGCTTTAATTTCTGATGGATGATGTGCATAATCATCAAATACAAAAGCTCCATTAAGAGTCCCCTTTAATTGAAATCTTCTTTTTGCACCATGAAAGTCTTTAAGTGAATTTTTTATAATGTCTAAACTTATTCCTTTTTTTATTGAAAATGCAATTGCTGCAATTGAATTTTCTACATTATGTATACCTGGAATAGATAATGAAAATACATCTATTTTTTTATTTTTGTTATATAATGTAAAAGTAGGATAAGCATTATTATCAAATATTATATCTTTTGCATAAAAATCTGCTTTCTCATTTAATCCATAAGTAATTATTTGTGCTTTAGACTCTGATACTAATTTTTTATAATCTTTAATATCTTTGTTAATTATGACCATTCCATCTTTTGGAACTAAATTTATAAACTTTTTAAATGAATTATTGATGTCTTCTATATCTTTAAAAAAATCTAAATGATCCTCTTCTATATCAAGAATTATTTCACTTGTAGGCTTAAAATTTAAAAATGAATTAGTGTATTCACAAGCTTCTGTAACAAAATATTTTGTACCACCTATTCTATAATTACCATTAATTTCTGGTAACATTCCACCAACTGTAATAGTTGGATCAAGTGAAGCATCTAATAATATTTTTGATACTAGAGATGTGGTAGTTGTTTTTCCATGAGTTCCAGCGATATTGATTGATTCTTCATAATTATTCATTATTTCACCAAGAAGCTCAGCTCTTGTTAATAATGGTATTTTTCTTCTTTTGCATTCAATCAATTCTTCATTATCATTTGATATAGAAGCAGTATAAATTACTAAATCAATTTTATCATTAATATTATTTTTTGTTTGAGTGTAAAAAACTTTAATACCATTTGATTCTAACATCATTGTAGTATCTTGCTCAATTATATCTGATCCACTCACATTCATACCTGCATTTTTTAATATCATAGCAAGTGAAGACATAGATATTCCACCAATACCTAGGAAATGCACATTTATTTTATTTTTGAAATCTACTTTGTACATATATAACTACCCTTCCAATTAATCCTATAGATAAAAATTCACTTATAAACATTTGAATAACCATTATAATATATAATTCTCCAAAACCATAAGCATATTTTAATACTAAAGGAATAATAATTGTATTTGAGATAATTGGAATAGCACAAGATAAAATATAATTTTTTCTAAAGTAATAAGTTCCTATGCCACCAATTACTGTTGCTATCGTGCCAAAAATCATATCTATAATATTACCATATAATAAAAAATTTGTTAAAAAACATCCTAAGCTTATACCAAATATATTGCTTGAAGAAAAAATCGGTAGTACACAAAGCCCCTCTGATAATCTTATTTGAAAGCTCCCAAATGCTAGTGGTATAGATAAAAATGATAAAGTAACATATAAACATGCAATTATTGCTTGATTTATCATAATGTATAATTTAATATTCTTTTTATTATTCATTTTATTTTGAAAATTCTTTCAATACTAAATTTTTATTTCTTTCCAAAACCATAGAAATACTCCATTCGTGTGAAAATAATAAAAGAGGTCTTTTTTTTGTATCTTCTACGATTTTCATATCTTGAGTTCCTTTTATCTCATGTAAATTTATTTCTTGATAATTTTCTATCCAGCGAATATATCCATATGGTAATTTATCTAATTTTATTTCTACATTGTATTCATTTAGTAATCTATATATAAATACTTCAAATTGTAATTCACCTACAACTCCCACGATTATTTCTTCCATTCCAGAGTTTACTTCATTAAATATTTGTATTGCACCCTCTAGTGCTATTTGCATAATCCCTTTAACAAATTGTTTTCTTTTCATTGTGTCTATTTGTTTTACTCTAGCAAAATGTTCAGGAGCAAAAGTTGGTATTCCATCATATAATAATGAATTAGATTTTTTAGATAAAGTTTCTCCTATACTAAAAACACCTGGGTCGTATAGCCCTACTATATCACCAGCGTATGCTTCATCTATTGATTGTCTATCTTCTGCAAATAATTGATTAGCTTCAGATAATTTTACTTTTCTTTTTATTAAATTTAAATTTACTTCCATGCCCTTATAATATTTACCAGAGCATATTCGCATAAAAGCAATTCTGTCTCTATGCATTTTGTTCATATTTGCTTGTATTTTAAAAATAAAAGCACTAAAATCATCACTGTTTGGTTCAATAAAACCTATGTTAGATTCTCTTCCCATTGGTGGGAGGCTCATTTCTATAAAGTAGTCCAAAAAATTTTCTATTCCAAAATTACTTAGAGCAGATCCAAAAAATACTGGTGTTTGCTTTCCAACTCTTACATTTTTTTCATCATATTTTTCACAAGCACCATCTAATAAATCAATATCTTCTTTTAATTTATCTAAAAAATTTTTTTCTATAATTTCTTCAATAAATGAATCATCAATTGAATATTCATTTGTTTTAATTTCTTTTGCACCTGAGTTTTCTTTATTGTATGTAATTATTTTTTTTGAATTTCTATCATATATGCCTTTAAATGTTTTACCACTTGATATAGGAATATTAATTGGACAGCATTTTATACCTAGTACTTTTTCTATTTCATCCAACAACTCAAAAGTATCTCTGCTATCTCTATCTAGTTTATTTATGAGAGTAAAAATTGGAATATGTCTCATAGTGCACACTTTAAACAATTTTATTGTTTGTGCTTCTACACCTTTTGCGCAGTCTATAACCATAACAGCTTGATCACAAGCCATCAATGTCCTATATGTATCTTCTGAAAAATCTTGATGCCCTGGTGTATCTAAAATATTAATGCATTTACTTTTATAATTGAATTGAAGAGCAGAAGATGTAACAGATATTCCTCTTTCTTTTTCGATATCCATCCAATCTGATGTAGCTGTTTTTGATGCTTTTCTTCCCTTTACTGTACCTGCCAAATTTATAGCACCACCATACAATAAAAACTTTTCTGTTAAAGTAGTCTTTCCTGCATCGGGATGCGATATAATAGCAAAAGTGCGTCTTCTATTTATTTCTTGTTCATACATAAGTATTTTTATATCCTTTTCAAAAAATAAGCGGGCCTAAATATAGCCCGCTCTAATATCAAAAGTATATTAATTTATCTTTCGTTTTTAGAGTTAAAATTTTCAGATAAAAAACCAGGAATTGATGGTTTATCATCTCTTTTCTTTTTGTTTGCAAAAAGACCTAATTGTGTTTTATCTACATTACTTGTGTTATTATTTTCTATATTATTTTTTGGAAAAATATCGGAAGCAAATCCACTCTCATTACTATAACCAAAATTAGGAATAAACGGATTAATATTTTGATTGTTTTTCATATTTGCATTTTGATCTATTTGTGATGAATTTTGAAATGGAACTTGATTTGTATCAAATAAAGGTTTTTTTTCTACAAAACGAATTGATCCTTGATTTTGTTGATTAATATTAAATCCTAAATTCTCTGGTGAAAATGACCTATTGTCTATTCCCGAACTATCTAAGCTTGTGTCTCTCATTCCAGTTGCTATTACTGTTACTTCAACTTGACCAGCCATATCATCATCTTCTGCTACACCAAAAATTACATTTACTTCATCTGATGCTTGCTCTTGAATCATTTTCATAGCAGCATCTACATCTATAAGTGATAAATCACCTCTAAATAATAAAATCATGTCTTTAGCTGTAGTAATTGATGTATCTAACAATTCAGAAGTTACAGCTGCTTTCAAAGCTTCTTTTACTCTGTTCTCTCCTGTACCACGGCCCATGCCAATATGAGCTGTTTTCTTTCCTTTCATAACTGTTTTTACATCTGCAAAATCTAGATTAATGAGTGCCGGGCGGACAATCAAATCTGTAATTCCTCTTACAGCATCTCTTAATACTTCATCTGCTTTTTTAAATGCCTCAGATGTAGAAGTATTTGATTCTACCATATGCAAAAGTTTATCGTTTGGTATAACTACAATTGTATCTACGCATTCTTTTAATTCTCTAATTCCCTCATCAGCATTCTTCATTCTCTTCTTTCCCTCAAATGAAAAAGGCTTTGTTACTATCCCAATAGTCAAAATATCTTGTTCCTTAGCTATACTAGCAATAATAGGCGCTGCACCTGTTCCAGTACCACCACCCATTCCGCAAGTAACAAATACCATATCTGACCCTTTTAACATTTCTTTAATAGCTTCTTCTGATTCTTTACCAGCTCTCTTACCCATTTCTGGATCGGCACCACAACCTAAACCTTTTGTTAATGTTTCACCTAGTTGAATTACTTGTGCTGGAGAAGACACTCTTCTTAAAGCTTGTGCATCGGAATTTGCAGCAATAAAAGTAACTGATAGAATCTCATCTTCAATCATTCTATTTATTGCATTATTACCTGCTCCACCAACACCCACAACAACTATTTTTGCTGCATTTTTTATGCTCTCTTTTTCCATCTCGGGTAATTTGAATTCAACCATAAGTGCCTCCAGAAGATTATGTGCTTAAAAAATGTTACTATATATAATAATACACACTTTTTGATATTTTTTCAAGACTAAATATTATAAATTATTTATTTTTTTTAAATACATATTTTTCATTTATCATATTCTCTTTTGCATTAGATAAATCTATATATCCACTCAAATCTTTAATTTTAGGCAAAATATCATATAAAGTTTGAATTTTTATCTCAATATTACTATTATTTCCCAAAAATACTTCAATATTATAAATAAAAATAGACAATTTGTCAATTGAATTATAATATACTTTACTTACATCTAAATCAAATTTTTTAATATTTTGCGTAATAGATAAAATTGTATTCATTATTTCATCATTTTCTAAGCCTAATTGTTTGCCAACAACTACACTTTTTATGTCTAAACCCTCTATTTGAGGTATTTTTTTTTCATTTTTTTCTAGGGACTCTACTATAATACCATTCTTATCAAAAAATAAAAAATGCTTTACATATTCTACGCAACCAACAATTGGAGTTTCATATATTTGTATATGCACGCTTATTGGCGATAAAAATTCTATACTGTACTGTTCAACATATAATATTTTTTTATTTTTAAATACACTATTTTTTACAAAAGCAAAAAGAGAAAGACGATCCAATTGATTTGGGAAAAAGATTTCTTCAATTTTTTGATCTGTATATATTTCATTCCCATCAATATAAACATTCTTTATTCTAACATTTAATATAATAAATATTAGAATAAGAATAGAAAAAAATATTATCCAAATTTTAATAAATTGATTGTTTTTCATATCTTGATATGGATAAAACTACTCCTATTTCAAATGACATAATTATTAACGAAGATCCTCCATAGCTTACAAATGGCAAAGTAATACCTGTATTAGGTAGTAAATTAGTTACAACAGCAATATTAAAAATTGCTTGTAATGATATATGTATCATAATACCAAATGAAAGAAGTGCTCCATATATGTCTTTAGCATTTATAGAAATAATATACATTCTAAAAATTGCTATAATATATAACGAAATAAGTGAAAAAGCTCCAAAGAGACCGTGTTCTTCACATAGTATAGCAAATATCATATCATTTTGAGCTTCTGGTAATAATATTTTTTGTAAGGATTCTCCTACTCCTTTTCCAAAAAACGAACCTCTTCCTATAGCATATAAGCCTTGCATAGTTTGATACGATTTATCGCTATAATTTATTGGGTCTTTCCAAACAAATATTCTTTCTAATTGATAATCTTTTAATATAGAAAGTTTTTCTAAAAGGCTAGCAAGTGGATATGCAAAAATATATATTAATATCATTACTATTATTAAAATAATGAATTGTTTATATTTTTTAGAAACAATAAAATATAAAAATAATGATATAAAAGCAATTATTATTCCAGTAGATAAATTATTGATTGCTATTAAACCTGCTGGTATTAAACCATATGCAAAATATTTTATTAACACCTCTTTTTTATCTATAGTATTTATATTTTTTACTAAATATGAAATAAGAAATAGTATTATAGAAATTTTTAATATTTCAGATGGTTGTAAAGTAATTATGCTAATTTGAATCCATCTATTTGATCCACCTCTTCCCTGACCAAGTAATAATGTTATTATACATAAAATATTACTAGCATAATAAAAAATTTTTGAAAATTTAAAATAAATTTTATAATTAATCATTGATATAATAATCATTATTATTATACCAACAATCAAGAAAAAACTTTGCCTTGTAAATAAATATCTTTCATCATTATAAGTAGATAATGATAAATAACTTGATGCAGATAAAAGTGTAATTAAACCAAGTAAAGATATTAAAATAATAGAAAAAAATAATGGAGTATCAAACCATACTCTTTTTTTATTTTTTATTTCTTTTTTAATATTATCTTCTATAAATTCATAACCTCTTTTTTAAATAAAATGCCTCGTTCTTCATAATTTTTAAACATGCCCCAAGAAGCACAACCAGGGCTAAGAAGAACATTGTCTCCTATATTTGCAAAAGAAGATGCAAATTTTACAGCTTCTTTAAGTGTATCTGCATACATAATTTCATTAAATTTTAATAATCTACAAACTTTTGCTATATCCTTTTTTGTGTCTCCAATTAATATTAATTTGCTTACTCTTCCATTAAATAATTTTACCCAGTCAGTATAATTAGAATTTTTATTATATCCACCTGCAATTAATACAGTCTTACCTTTCATAGAGAGTAAGCCCTTTATGGCACTATCTGGATTAGTCGCTTTAGAGTCATTGTAATATTTTACACCACTTCTCTCTCTTACGAATTCTATTCTGTGCTCTACTGGTTGAAATTTTTTACAAGCACTTATTATTGTATTAAAGTCAACCCCCATATAGTATGCTACAGCCATTGCTGCCATAATATTTTCGTAATTATGCTTACCCATTAAATGAATTTCAGATACATTTAATAGTTCTTTTGCTTTTGCGTTTTCCTTATAATAAATATATCCATTTTTGTAATAAAAACCGTTTGCTAATTCATTAGTAGATGAAAAAAATACTACTTTAGCTTTAAATATTTTTTCTTCTGCTAATGATTTTAATATTTCATCATCATAATTTAATACAATTACATCATACTCTGTTTGATTTAAACTAATTCTAAGTTTTGAATTAATATAGTTTTCATAAGTTTTATATCTATCAAGATGATCTGGACTTAAGTTTGTAATACAAGCAACACTAGGTTTAAAATCAATAATATTATCTAATTGAAAAGAACTTATTTCTAAAGCAATATAGCTATTATCATTGGTTTTTAATGCATCACTAGAAAAAGCTTTGCCTATATTCCCACATACATAAACATCATCATATTTTTCTTTAAGAATTTCACCCAAAATCGCTGTAGTAGTTGTCTTTCCATTGGTCCCAGTTATTCCACAAATATTACCTTTTGCAAAATGATAAGCAATTTCTATTTCTGAGCAAATTGGAATATCACAATTCTCTATCAATTTTACAAACTCTTTATTTGGGTTTATTCCTGGGCTTATTACGCATAAACCTATATCTTTCAAATCATCTTCTGTAAGAATACCTTTCTTGAAATCAATATTTCTAAAATCATCAAATTTTTCTTTTATTTTATTTAAATCTGTTTCTTCTTCAGAATTAAACAATAAAACTTTTTTAGAAAGTGATAATAATAATTTTGCACAACTAATTCCACTTTTACCACTTCCTAATATTATTGTTCTCTCTTTTTTTATATCATCATAGTCCATAATTTATTTCCTCAAATAATACTATAATAAGATATTATACATAAAATAATAGTTAATAAAGAAAAACCAAATACAATTTGTTTTTCATTATATCCACACAATTCAAAATGATGGTGTATGGGTGCCATTTTAAATACTCTTTTTCCATGAGTGATTTTAAAATATGATACTTGTATAATTACAGATAATACTTCTGCCATATAAACAAAACCAAAAATAGGTAATAATAATTCTATTTTTAAAAAAATAGACATTGATGCTATGTACCCACCTATAGCTAAAGATCCTGTATCTCCCATAAATATTTTTGCTGGGAAGTGATTGAATATCAAAAAACCAAAAAGTGATGATATAACTATTATAGGTACAATGTATAAATTATTATTTTGTTTGATACTTATTGATATAAAAAAAAATGAAATAATAATAGTTATAATAGATAATAATCCATCCAAACCATCCGTAAAATTAGTAGCATTATTTGTGCCTACAATTAGAAATATTATAAAAATAAAAAATATATTTCCAAGTTCAATTGTATTTTTATAAAATGGAATAATTATTTCTCTAGAGAAACCAAAAAGTACAAAAGTAATATAAAAAAATAAACTAGCAATTAATGTTTGTAAAATAAATTTTGGAGATGCAGCTAATCCTCTTGTGTTTTTCTTTACTACTTTTTCATAATCATCAAAAAAACCAAGTAGCATATATGCAAAAATTGTAAAAGAAATAATAATTATTTCCTTGTTTCCTTTTGATAAAAACAAACACATAATACAAATTATTAATGAAAAAACAATTCCTCCCATTGTCGGAGTTCCTTGTTTTTTATAATGAGTTTTTGGGCCAACTTCCCTTTCTGTTTGACCAAATTTTATATTATAAAAAAAAGGAATTATTTTAGGATAAATTAATAATGATAATATTAAAATAATAATACATATAATTGTTAATTTAATGAACAATTTTTATTTACTCCTTCTTTTCTACATTAATATATTTTAATGATTCTTCGATAATTTTTTTGCAAATATTTGTAGCAAATATTGAATGTGCTTGATCTTCACCCTCTCTATTGGGTTCATCAACAACTACATATATTAAATATTCTGGCTTATCTGCTGGTAAGAAGCCCATAAATGATACAAGATAATTTTTATCCTCTCTTGGAAGTTTTTCTGCTGTACCAGTTTTACCAGCAATATCATAATCTTTTATTATACAAGCTTTTCCTGTACCCTCATTTACTGTACGCCTTAAGGCATTTTTTAAAAACTCACTTGTTTCTTTTGAGATAGTTTTTCTAATAACATTTGCTTGTATTTCTTCTATTATTTTACCATTTTCATCTTCTATTCGCTTTACTATATGTGGCTCATAATAAAAACCACCATTAATTATTGAAGCATATGCAGAAATCATTTGTATCATAGTAACATTAAAATTTTGTCCAAATGAATTTGTAGATAAAGCAGTCCTACCAAAATTATCTTTAGAATAAACCAATGAAGAGGTATCTGCTTCTGCTGGTAAATCTATATTTGTTTTATCTCCTAGACCAAATATTTGTTGATATTTTAAAAAATTATCCTTTCCCTCCAAAAGCGATATATCAGTCATAGCCATATTGCAAGAATACATTAAAGATTCTTCTAAATTAATATCACCATGCCCCTGCCTGTTACTACATCTTATTGTCCAAGAATGTATACCATCTGTAAGTGTGATTTTCCCCTCGCATTTAAATTCGGATTCTTTATTTACTACATTCTCTTCCAAGGCTCCTGCTACAGTAAATACTTTTGATGTTGACCCAGGCTCGTAAGTAAAAGATACACAATTATTTGTCCAATTATTATACCATAAATTTTCTTTTCCTATAGTATTAATTTCTTCTTCAGTGTATTGTGATACATCTCGAGGATTATTCAAATCGTATGAATTTGAAGAAGCCATTGCTATAATTTCCCCATTGTTCGGATTCATAATAATACACGAAGCACTTTTTGAACCTACATCTCCCTCTTTCCACTCTTTAATACTTTTTTCTACTATATTTTGTATATTAACATCTATAGATGTAATAAGTGAATAACCATCTTTACATTCTCTTTCAATAGTATTTAAATCATAATCTTTATCTAAATATCCATATCTTCTTCCATTAGTACCAGACAATATTTCATTATAATAACTTTCTAATCCATATAATCCAGTATTATCGGATTCATTAATAAATCCTATAGTATTTGACAAAAGAGAATTATATGGGTATTGCCTTTTGTACTCTTCTTCAAACCATAGGCCTTTAATTCTATCCTTTTTTCCATCCTTTTTGAATTCTTCATTTTTTGTATTTATCATTTCTTCAAATTGAATTTTTTCATCATAGCTAAGTGATAATTTATATCGTACATAAGAAGAATCTTTTTTTTGATTAATTATATCATATATGGAATAAATACTCTCTTTAAAAAAATCTGCAACTAATGCAACACTCTCTGTCAAATAAGATCTATCTTCATAATATAACATTACTTTAGGATCTAATATCAAATTATACACTTTTTTTGATATAGCTAGAGTAATACCATTTGTGTCTTTGATTTCACCTCTTTTTTGGGGAATTGTTCTAGATGAATATGATGATTGTCTTTGCGATAAAACAATTTTTTCGTATTCACTAGAATTATTATACACTATTAAATATAAATTAATAAATAATGCGATAAAAGCTAATGTTATAAATGATACACATAACATTAGCTTTTTCTTCACAAAAGGAGGTATTAAAAAATCTATCTGAGTGTTATTTTTTGATATTTTCATATTGTCTTACATATTCGGATTTTGTTTTATCAAATTTTATTACTTCATCGTTTCCTGGGTAACGCATTCCTAAATCCATCACTGCTATATTAAATAATTCATCATAGTCAAATTTTGTATCAATATCATTTTCTAGCGAGTCATTCTTTTGTTTATTAGCATCCAATATTTTTTCTAATTTAATTATTTTTTGAGATTTGACATTAATTAAAATACGAAGAGAAACAAATCTTGATACCATAAAACCTGCTAATATAATAGATAAAATAAGCATAGATACCAAAACAGTATTAATTAGCTTTGTTTTTTTAATTGTTCTTACTTTTCTTCTTTTAAGTCTTAATGTATTTGTAGAATTAAGTGGAGTAAAAGTATTATTTTTAACTACATCATAATTAAAAATTATATTTGAAGCATTATTCATGGTATCCTCCTTATAAATTATATTGTCTTTCAAATATTCTTAACTTAGCTGATTTCGATCTTCTATTTGTATTTATTTCATCAATACTTGGAGTTATTGCTTTTCTTGTTATTATTTTGCCTAAAGATTTTTTTCCACAAATACAAGGATAATTCTTTGGGCAAGTACAAGGATTTTCAAATTGTTTGAATTTTTCTTTTACAATTATATCTTCTAGTGAATGAAATGATATAATACATAATCTAGCTTTATCATTTAATGCATTAACCATTTTATTTAATGTATTTTCTAATATTTCTAATTCTCTATTTACTTCTATTCTTAACGCTTGAAAAGTTTTTTTTGCTGGATGACCTTTTTTTTCTCTTATTTTTGCTGGAATTGATTCTTTTATAATATCTACTAATTCAAAACTAGTTTCTATTTTTTTATTCTTACGATAATTAACAATATGTTTCGCTATATTTTTTGCAAAAATCTCATTTGAATTATTTTTTATAATATGATAAATATCAATTTCGGAAAAAGTATTTACAATATCATAAGCTGTAAGTGTATTTCTTTTATCCATTCTCATATCGAGAAAAAAATCTTGATTGTATGAAAAGCCTCTTTCTTTTGTATCAAATTGTACACTTGATACACCTAAATCTGCATATATACCATCTACTTTTTTTATATTTAATTCTTTTAATACTCTATCAAAGTTTTCAAAATTTTCATTTATTAAAATTATATTTTTATAGTTTTCAAATTTTTTTTTACAATATTTGATTGATTCTTCGTCTTGATCAAATGCTATCAATTTTCCAGTAAACTTTAGGTTATTAAGTACTTCCATCGCATGCCCGCCACCACCAAGTGTTAAATCTATATAAATTTTATTTTTTTCTATTTTTAACCCATCTATTGTTTCATTCAATAAAACAGGTATATGATTAAACATTTATATTCCTAAGCCTTCCATTGACTGAGCTATATTTTCAAAATCACCATAATTAGATATTTTATTCCACTCCTCAGTATTCCAAATTTCTATATGATCTCCTACTCCAACAAGGGAAATATCTCCTAAAAGTTTTGCTGATTTTCTAAGAGGTTGAGTAATAAGAATTCTACCTTGCTTATCTAGTTCCACGATATTTGCACCACCTAGTAAAAACCTTTTTAACTCTCTTGCACTTTTATTTGTCATTGGGAGCTGATTTAATTTCTTTTCTAATTCATCCCATTTTATTGAATCATATATTGAAAGACAACCATCAAGAGATTTTGTAACAACAAATGAATTACCCAACAATTCTCTGAATTTTGTAGGGATAATCAAACGACCTTTTTCATCTATTGTATGATTATATTCTCCTGTATACATATTATCTCCAAAAAGCATAAGAGAAAGCGAAAGACTTCACGGGACTTTACCATAATCTACCACTTTCTCCCACTTTTTTCTATTATTCTACCATAAATATGTGATTTGTCAAGCTTTTTTTATGAATTTAATAAAAAAATATAAAAAAAACAAAAGCATTTCATTTAATTTTGCTTTTGCTTTTGTTTTTGCTTAAAAACAACTATATTTAATTTTATATTAATTGAATGTACTTTTATTATTTTATTGTGTATGGTTCAATTTATTTTTGGATAAAGGCGTTACTAGTAAATGTATTATAACCCACAATAAAATATGATGTAATAATATTT
The DNA here is from genome assembly GCA_030539055.1 of Eubacteriales bacterium. Classification (GTDB taxonomy): domain Bacteria; phylum Bacillota; class Clostridia; order Lachnospirales; family Lachnospiraceae; genus UBA3633. The sequence goes on from JAUNSV010000016.1 coordinate 35,669, forward strand.
ACTATATTACAACACTTAGTCAGATGAATATCCATTGTCCCAAGGCGTCCTATGGTAATATGATTTTTTAATTTCAATTTGTGGTGCCAAAAACAAAGTAAAATTTAATATCTTATTGTTAGTCATAAGACAACAGAGGTTCATTGTGTAAGCAAGTTTGATTTCAGTGATTTGTGAGTTTTTTTGTGTTATGGTTAACAGAGCGATATGTTTTAATGTAGCAAAATAATGCTGTATTTGCTAGCGTGGGCGCGCAAGAATGGGAAAGGTTGTTTTTCTATCTCACCTCCAACTTGATTATCATAACTCATCATGTTGGTGAGGCCCGATCATAGGAACAGTACGGCGTTGTTAAACGTGAAGGTATAAGCCGCTCCCGCTGTTGTCCAGAAAGATGCATTTCGGGCCATCGTTAGTAGATTGGATGAAAACGACCATAATATTCCAGCCGAGCTACATACAATAGTATCGTTCGATCTGTTAGTAATTACACCCCATCCATAGTCAGTCGCGAGCCTCCAGTTCATGGTTGGGGTTTGGGTTCCACCGTTATTGCTACTTGTAGTTAAAGAATTAGTTTCAATGGTAAGAGTTCTCCGGACATCATCATACAAACAGACAAGTGTACCCGAGGTGGTCCATCCTCCCATAATAACCGTCGTGAACGAGAGGCGAATTCCACCAGATGCATAAGCTATGACCCATTTATTAGTGGTTGGTGATAATGTGAGTGATATGTTGTCTCCTGCTTCAAAATTCATTGGGTAGCTTGAAATGTATGTTGCTATTTTATTATCAATAGTTGATTCAAGTGATATAATCTTGCTATTAATATTGGTTATAGTTGTATCAAATTCAGCTCTTGTAATATATGAGGCATTATCGTTCACACCGATTGAAAAAGTATTTATAGAAAGAAATAATAAAATACTTAAAAATACAAATATATTTAATTTTTTATTGTTCATTCAATATTTTAAATTTAATAAACCAAAATGTAATTAAATGTAAAAAATTATGTTATTATAAAAAAACAATTATGCTATCTCTCCCGCCCATCCCCAGTTTATAAAATGCAAATTATGTGATTTAGAGGCTAGGGTTAGGGATTGATTATTTTATCCGAAGCATAAATTTTTTCATTGAATTTACCATATATATCACATAAAGAAAAAAGATGAAT
>JAUNSV010000076.1 GCA_030539055.1 Eubacteriales bacterium
TAAAAAACACGAAAAACGATAGTATCATTCGTACTATTATTTCTCGTATTTACTTTCTTTAATGATTGAGGTTTACTATAACTACTCTCTAAGTAATTATATACCCCCCCCCCAGGTTGACATTATTTTACACATATATCTACACATCCTTTGTTTTATATCTTTATCTCTATTATTAGATTAACATACTTTTATTTGTTTTTCAACTTCTTTTTGTCAATTTAAAAAGTCATCGCGAATTTTCATTTGGAATTCCGTTTTTTTAGAAAAAACTGTAATAAGTCTGATTATAGTATAATAGATAATGTTTCTTTGCCTAAGAGGAGGAATGAAAATGAAAGACTGGAAACATTTAACGTTAGAACAAAGGAAAGCTATCTCAAATGGAATATCCCATAATTATAAATTAAAAGATATTGCCAAAACTTTAGGATTTGATCCAACAAGCATTTCTAAAGAAGTAAAGCGAAATCGCGAAAATATTACTGTTGGTAAAAATATTACAAATTGTAATAAAACTAATAGATGGCCTTTTGTTTGTACAGGTTGCAAAAATAAATATAATAACCAATGTTGTTTTACTAAATATAAATATGACGCTGTAAAGGCACAAAGAAAGGCAAATATCAACTTGATAAATTCCAGAAAAGGTATTGATATTGATTCGGATAAATTTTGTGAAATAGATTCAATTATTAAAAATGGTGTGGATGATAAAAAATCTATTTATCAAATAACAATTGAAAACAAGGATACAATTGATAAATCAGTTACTACTCTTTACAGATATGTTAATAAAGGTTATCTAACTACTACTCGAACGGATTTGCCTTATGCCGTCACTTATAAAAAAAGAAAACATAATAAAAAGTATGAGTATTCTGAAAATAAAAATATTGACAGAACTGGTCATACTTACATTGATTATCTTGCCTATATCCACAAACATCCAGGAATCTACGTTTGGCAACTAGACTTTCTTGGAACGATTAAGACAGATAACAATAATATCTTATCATTTATTTTACCTAATTTGCAATTCATAATAATAGATTTGATTAAAAATCCTAATCAAGATAAAATCGTAGAATTCTTTGACGAATTAGAAGAAAAAATTGGAACTAATGCTTTTATAGAATTAATACCAGTTATATTAACCGATAGAGACCCTAGCTTTACTGATATAGAGAGTATTTGTTTTTCAAAAATAACTGGTGAAGAAAGATGCAAGTTATACTTTTGTGATTCTTATGTATCTAATCAAAAACCAAATGTAGAAAACATGAATAAACAACTTAGACTATTTTTTCCTAAAGGAAAAACAATAGATAACTACACTAAAAACGATATAAAAAACATAAATAAAACCCTACTTAATATACCTTTAAAATCATTAGATAGTTATTCAGCAAAAGATGCATTCATTAATGTATTTGATGAAGAACTATTTAATAAATTATTCTAATTATTAAATCAATTTATTGGCAAAGAAACAAATTAAAACTGCAATTAGTTTAAAAAACGGAAATAACTCCGTGTTTTTGGCATGCAATAATTTTAGTATTTTCACTTAAAATTAAAAGACTTATTGCAGTTTTATCATTTCTAACCTGCAATAAGTCAATAAATTAAATGTTTTTTTATAAACATGCATTTAGTCTAAAAATTTACGCAATTATAGCAAAAAAGTAATATAATCAAACAATTATTTTACCTTCTTTTTAATATTAGAAACAAATTCATAATCTAAAACATTGTTAGGATAAGGTACTTTTTCCTGATAATATTTTCTAAGAATATTAGCTTTAACTAAAAGATTAGTAGGTGCTAAAGAGTTACGAGACAACTTATATGG
>JAUNSV010000077.1 GCA_030539055.1 Eubacteriales bacterium
CTTAAGATAATTTAATCTTAACTTTCCGTATTTTCCCAATTCAAAGTTTTTTAAATTTTGTGGAGCTACTATATTAGGTAAATAATAATCCCCATTTTTTCTATATTCAATTTTCATATTAAATCAATCCTTTCTATAATTCTGGTTCAAAATCGTTTTCTTTGCTCTTATTAAATTGCTCATAATTTAATTGTTTTTCAACATTAAAGGAAGTATATGTCTCACTCTCGAATTTCCTTATAAGGTCATCCTCAGAAGCAACAGCAAATTTATTACATACCCAGTGTATAAATTTTTTAACTGTAACCTTAAATTTATCAATAACCTTCTCTAAAAACTTAATTTCCTTGTTTAGCTTTTTTATTTCTTTTTGATAAAAATATTCTGTATCATCAATTTCTATTCTGTGAGAACGTTCTAGTTCTATGCATTTTGAATGCAATTCTCTGTTTTCAGAAAGTAAGCTAGATTTTTCTTTTAAATAATTAGAGGCTTCATCAACAACTTTCACTTGTTTTGAAAGTTCTGCATTTAAATTAATATTGTCTTTGTATAGTTTTTCTATAATATCATCTTTAGGCTTTATTATCTCATTTATTATTTTTTCATCTCTATTTAGCATAACCTTTCTAAAAGTTTTTAAATCTGGAGTTTGTGGAAACTGCAGTTTTATACTTCTTAATACTTTTTTAGTATTTTCAAAATTTGTTATTTGTTTATAGTCTTGCATATTTTCGTGTTTTCTTCCAGTTTCCTCACTAGGCAGACCTCTTTCTAATTCAAAACCTTTTGCAGTTATATGTTCATAAAATGCATTTTGTAAATCTCGATAACTATTTCTACCTTTCCAAAAATCTCTGCTACAAATTTTATCTATTGGATTTCCTTCTTTATCTTTTGTATGAATTACTGGTATATATGCAAGGTGCATATGTGGAGTCCCTTCATCTAAATGAACTACAGCAGATAAAACATATTGCTTTCCTAAATTTTTGTAATTACATATAAATTTATAACTTTCTTCAAAATATTGTTTAGTTTTTTCTAATCCAATATTATCAAAAAATTCTTTATCTGATGTAAATATCATTTCACAAATTATAATGCTTGTACTTTTTATTTGACCTTTTAAGGCATATTCTTTTTTTACTCTATCAAATTCTTTTACATAGTTTAATTCATTTTTCTTTAAATAATAATTTAGGTTTGATTTACTAATATCTATTTCTTTATTTGAATGATTTTTTGCTTTTCTATCATTATGCACACATACTCCTTGTGCTTTTGCTCGTGTCAGCTTTTCGTTTCTTACGATAGCATAACTCATATCTTCAAAGCCCTTTCTTGCTCAAGTCAAGTTTACTTGTCTAACACACTAGACAACTTTTTATCAAAAGTTATCAGTGTGGCAGGAGTTCCTGCACCCTTTCCTCCAAAATTGCTAAAGCATTTTTGGAGCTAATAAAAATAGCTTGCTATTTTTATTAGTGAAGTTGCATACTAAAGTAAATCCTTGCAACTTCATATTAGAGCATAGCTTACGAAGTAATTAAAGCGTTTTCATACGAGCAGTTAGCGTATAAGCTATCGAAAAATCCATCAGGATATTTTCGATTACTTTCACAAGCTGAAACACGAGAGTTATATTTTTTTAAATGTGCATTTCCTAAATTATTATACAAACAAATCATTAAATAATTAGTTACATTTTGAATACCTTTTATATTTTTCAATATATCAAGTAGCTGTATTAAATTTTCCTTTGTAATTAATTCTAGTTTAGATATTATTTTTGAATTAGTAATTACACAAGCACCTACTTTTAAATTAT
>JAUNSV010000017.1:0-11429 GCA_030539055.1 Eubacteriales bacterium
AAAAACTGGATAAATCTTTAAATGAAAGACTAGATAATAGCTTTAAAACAATAGGAGAGCAATTACAAAATTTACATAAAAACTTAGGCGAGTTGCAAAGCTTGTCGGTAGGTGTAGATTCATTGCAAAAAACTTTATCGAATGTAAAAACAAGAGGCGTTTTTGGCGAAATACAATTATCAAATATTTTAGCAAATACTATGGATAAATCTCAATATGAAGAGCAATTTGTAATCAAAGAGAATAAAGATGAAAGAGTAGATTTTGCTATTAAAATACCAGATAAGGATGCAAAAGATAATTTCTTATATTTACCTATAGATGCTAAATTCCCAAGCGATATGTATTTGCATATAGTAAATGCTTCAAATGAAAAAAATCAAGAAGCTCTGAATAGAGCTATAGAAGAATTAAGAAGAGCTATAGAAAAGCAAGCAAAATCTATAAAAGATAAATATATTGATACTCCAAAAACAACAGCTTTTGCAATTTTATTCTTACCTACAGAGGCTTTGTATGCAGAAGTACTTAGAATTGATGGATTAGCAGAAAAATGCCAAAATGAGTACAATATTATTATTCAAGGGCCTACTACAATTACAGCATTAATTAACTCTTTTTCTATAGGATTTAAATATTTGACTGTAAATAAAAAGGCTTTTGAAATAGGTAAAACTCTAGAAGCTATAAAAGGGCAATATAACATTTTCTCAGATTTAATAATAAAAACAAAAAAGAAATTAGAAGATGCAAAAAAAGCTACAGAAGATTTGTCTTTTAGAAATGAACAAATTAATAAAAAATTAAAAAATATTGCATCACTACCATCTGTAGAATCAAATAAGCAATTAGAGATAAATGTGTATGATGAAGAAGAGGTAGTTGATTAAATAATAAAATAAGCACTTTTAATTTAATAAAAAATTATGTATAATTATAAATTATACAAAGGGAGGCTTTATTATGAATAATATAAAAAGAAATATTGAAAAAGAATATAAAGATTTGCTCGATTTGATTTTATTAGAAGAATATGATGAAGCCGTTAAATTGATGTATGCAATAGTAAGAAACTTAGTAATTTTTCAAATAGATGATGCTTGCTTGATATCAAAAGATTTTGATAATGATTTAGAGATATTACTTGGAGCAAAAATAATTGAAAAAGGCACTTATGATAATTATAAGGGTATTTGTACACTGTATGAAATGATTATGAGTGGTACTAAAGCTCCTATTGATACTATAAAATTGGGTGCAGACATATTAAAAAATGAAATTGATTATGCTATTAGAAGAGAAATTATGCCACTTCAAGATGATATTAAAACTGGCTCCTACGGTGGCAACATAGACTTTCCTTTATATGATGGCAAAAGATTGAGTGATGAAGATGATTTGGTAAGAACTGTAGATAGAAGAGAAGAAGCAAGAATTAGAATGGAACAAGCAAGAAATGAAATGAGAAATGAAGAAAATTCAAATTATAATCCAAATTCCAACGAAGATATTTTTTACCAAAATAAAATAAAAAATAACAAACAAAATGTAAAAGGACCAAAAGCTCAATTTAAAATAACACCTATAAACATATTAAAAATAGTAATTCCTTTATCTTGTATAATAATAATATTTTTTATAGTGAGAAGCATATTACCACAAAAAGTTGTAGAAACTACGCCTCCTACTCTTGACCCTATGCAAGAATCATTTTTGAATAGTTTAGAAACTTCTAGCGAAGAGATAGAAACAACTATGTCTGAAGCAGGTATTTATATTGTTACTGGAAACACAGTAAAACTAAGAAATGAGCCTAATACTACATCCAATGTATACACATTTGTGAACCAAAATACAGAAGTAGAAGTAATAAACTTTTATGATGATGATTGGGCATTAATTAAATATGATGGAAGAAATTTGTATATTTCTAGGAGTTTTATTGAAAGACAATGATTTTTAGTATATTTATTGAAAAAAATTAAAATTTTAGTGTTTTTTATGTAGATTTTTCATAAAAAAAATGATATAATTTTTAACAATAAACAATGGAGGTTATTTAAATGAAAAAGATATTAGCTTTAGCATTGTCTTTAATAATGGTTGGAACTCTTGTATCTTGTAGTTCAAATACTACGAATCAAGGTGCTGTTACAGAAGACACACAAGCACAAACTACACAAGCACAAAAAAGTGAAACTTATGAGTTAGCACTTGTAACTGATTTAGGAACTATTGATGACAAATCATTCAATCAAGGTTCATGGGAAGGGCTTGTACAATATGCTCAAGAGAAAAATGTTTCTCATAAGTATTATCAACCACAATCAAAAGAAACATCTTCTTATATTGAAACAATTGAACTTGCTATTGAGGGTGGAGCAAAAGTAATAGTATGCCCAGGGTATTTATTTGAAGAACCTGTATTTGAAGTACAATCAAAATATCCTAATATTAAATTTATTTTAATTGATGGAGAACCACACAGTGGTGATTATTCTGTATATAAAACAGAAAATAATGTTATGGCAGTTCTCTTCAAAGAGGATCAAGCAGGTTATCTTGCTGGATATGCAGCAGTAAAAGAGGGAATGACAGAATTAGGCTTTATGGGTGGAATGGCAGTTCCTGCAGTTGTTCGCTTTGGTTATGGTTTTGTACAAGGTGCAGATGCAGCAGCTAAAGAATTAGGAAAAACAATTAATGTAAAATATCATTACACAGGAGCTTTTGCAGCAACACCAGAAGCACAAGCTATGGCTGCATCTTGGTTTAATGGTGGAACAGAAGTAATATTTGGCTGTGGTGGAGCAGTTGGTAATTCTGTAATGGCAGCAGCAGAAAGTGCTGGAAAAAAAGTTATAGGAGTTGATGTTGATCAATATGCAGAATCAAACACAGTAATAACATCAGCAATCAAACAATTGGGTAATGCAGTTTACTCTGGAATTGAATCAGTATATAATAATAATTTCCCAGGTGGAAAAACATCTGTATTCACAGTAGAAAATGATGGTGTTGGTATAGCTATGGAGCACAATAAATTTACTACATTCACAGAAGATGATTATGCACAAATTTATTCAAAAATGAGAGCTGGTTCAATAAATATTATAGATGATGTATCGGTAACAGATACTTCAAATATAAAAGATTCACTTACGGCTACTAAAGTTGATTTCGTTGGATAAAGCAATTTATTTACTTGGGGAGTACAATTATGTACTCCCTTTTTTTTAAAATTATTATTAAAAAACTTTAGGAAAGGTGGAACAATATGTCTGATTATGCAATAGAAATGTTAAATATTACCAAAGTTTTTCCTGGAATAATTGCAAATGATGATATCACAATTAGACTAAAAAAAGCAACTATTCATGCTTTACTTGGTGAAAATGGTGCTGGAAAATCAACATTAATGTCTGTATTGTTTGGGCTATATACTCCAGAAAAAGGCATAATAAAAGTGAATGGAAAAGATGTAAAAATAAAGGATCCACTAGATGCCAATGCTTATGGTATAGGTATGGTGCATCAACATTTTAAATTAGTTCATAATTTTACTGTAGTGCAAAATATTTTGCTTGGAGTTGAACCTACAAAACATGGGATCCTATATTTTAAGGATGCAAGAGAAAAAATAATATTTTTATCTGAAAAATACAAACTAAGGATAGAACCAGATGCTTACATAGAAGATATTACAGTAGGGATGCAACAAAGAGTAGAAATTTTGAAAATGCTTTATAGAGATAATGATATTATGATTTTTGATGAACCAACAGCAGTTTTGACTCCACAAGAAATAGAAGAGCTTATGGTTATTATGAAAGAGCTTAAAAATGAAGGGAAGTCAATTTTATTTATATCACATAAATTGGATGAAATAAAAAGTGCAGCAGATGAATGCAGTGTATTAAGAAGAGGGAAATATATTGGCACAGTTGATGTAAAAAATACTACAAAAGAACAATTATCGGAGATGATGGTTGGTAGACCAGTTGAATTGAAAGTAGAAAAGACAGAAGCTAAACCAGAGGAGACAGTACTAGAAGTAAAAAATTTAGTAGTAAAAGCAGAGCATAAATCAAAAAATGCAATTAATGATATTTCATTAAATGTGAGAAAAGGTGAAATTGTATGTATTGCTGGAATAGATGGCAATGGACAGCAAGAATTAATTTCTGGAATAACAGGGCTTATGCCAATTGTGAGTGGAGAAATAATATTAAATGGACAAGATGTAACACATAAAAGTATTAGATATAAAAACACTCACGGACTATCGCATATTCCAGAGGATAGGCATAGGGATGGATTAGTTCTAGATTATGATTTACAAAAAAATTTGGTATTGCAAGAGTATTTTCAAAATCCTTTTTCATTTAAAAATTTTTTGCATCACAGAGAAATATTAAATTATTCTAATAAGTTAATTTGTGAATTTGATATTAGATCTGGAGAGGGTTCATTTACAAAAGCAAGGTCTATGTCTGGTGGCAATCAACAAAAAGCAATTATTGCAAGAGAAATATCAAAAAAGCCAGAACTCTTAATAGCTGTACAACCAACAAGAGGATTAGATGTAGGAGCAATTGAATATATACATCATAGAATAGTGGAAGAAAGAGATAAAGGAACAGCAATCTTACTTGTATCACTTGAATTAGATGAAGTTATGAATTTATCGGATAGAATTTTAGTGATTTTTGAAGGTGAAATAGTTGGAGAGTTTGATCCAAAAAAAGTAACAATAAATGAGTTAGGTTTATATATGGCTGGATCAAAAAAACAAATTAAGGAGGTAGAGGTATGAAAAAGAAACATTTAGACATATCTGGATTTCTATCTTCTATATTGGCAATTATTATTGGCTTAGCAGTAGGTTTTATAATATTACTAATATGTAATAAAAATCAAGCTATACCAGGATTCCAAACAATTATTACTGGTGCTATAACGCATGGTCAAAAAGGTATAGGGCAAGTATTTTATTATGCTACACCACTTATACTATGTGGACTCGCTGTAGGATTCGCATTTAAAACAGGGCTTTTTAATATTGGAGCATCTGGGCAATTCACCATGGGCGCTTTTGGTGCTACATTAATTGGAATATGTATAAAAAACTTAGGACAAGTTCATTGGATAGTAGCTCTTTTAGTTGCAATAATATTTGGTGCAATTTGGGGTTCTATACCAGGAATATTAAAAGCTTTTTTCAATGTGAATGAAGTCATCTCTGCTATTATGTTGAATTATGTAGGTATGTACTTAGTCAATTGGATAGTAGGCTCATGGAAAATAGGAGGAAAGCAAGTATTATTCAATTCACTAAGAAATGAATCATATAATGTTTCTCAAAGTGCTATTATTCCAAAGTGGGGTTTAGATAAATTATTTCCAGGCTCAAGTGCAAATTCTGGAATAATAATTGCGATTATAGTAGTAATATTAATTTATTTACTTCTTGAAAAAACGACATTTGGATTTGAATTAAAAGCTGTAGGATATAATAAACACGCAGGTAAGTATGCAGGTATAAATGAAAAGAAAAATATTATACTAGCAATGCTTATATCAGGAGCTATAGCAGGGCTAGCTGGTGGCTTAGTATTTTTGTCTGGTACAGGACGCCACATAGAGATAGTTGATGTAGTTGCAGATGAGGGATTCACTGGTATTTCTGTAGCACTTCTTGGATTATCTAATCCATTTGGAGTTTTACTTGCTGGCTTATTTATAGCATATTTGCAATCGGGTGGTTTTTATCTTCAACTATTCAGTTTTTCTACAGAAATAATTGATATAATTGTTGCTGTAATTATATACTTTTCTGCTTTCGCTCTAATAGTTCGTTTGTTTATTATGAGAATTCATCAAAAGAATGAAAACAAAGAAAAGAAATTAAATAAAAGTGATAAAAAAAGGGGGGTGGAATAAATGGATGTTGTATATTTCATTGTCCAGCAAACTATGTTTTTTATGGTACCACTTTTGATAGTAGCATTGGGTGGAATGTTTTCTGAGAGATCAGGTATTGTCAATATTGCTTTAGAGGGAATAATGACTATGGGTGCATTTACTTCTATACTATTTTTGAATTTGACTGGAAAGTTTATGTCTGGTCAAATGCAACTTTTAATTGCAATATTAATAGCACTTGCAACAGGTGGAATATTTTCACTCTTTCATGCTTATGCTTCTATAAATATGAAAGCAGATCAAACAATATCTGGTACTGCATTAAATATGTTTGCTCCTGCATTTGCTATTTTTGTAGCACGTGTAATACAAAATGTTCAACAAGTTCAATTTGTAAATACTTTTAGAATAGAGAGTGTGCCTATATTAGGGTCTATTCCAATTATAGGACCATTATTTTTTCAAAATACTTATATCACTACATATATAGGATTTCTAATTTTAATAATTTCATATATTGTATTATTTAAAACAAGATTTGGTTTAAGACTTCGTGCTTGTGGAGAGCATCCGCATGCAGCAGATGCAGCAGGTGTTAATGTTTCAATAATGCAATATGCTGGAGTATTTATTTCTGGTGCATTAGCTGGTTTAGGTGGATTAGTATTTGTAGTACCAACATCTACAAACTTCAATGCAACAGTATCTGGTTATGGATTTTTGGCAATTGCTGTATTGATATTTGGACAATGGAACCCTATAAAAATTTTGGGTGCAGCAATATTTTTTGGGCTAACAAAAGCTATAGCATCAGCATACTCTGGAATTCCATTTTTAGTATCTTTAAATATTCCAAGTTATTTATATAAAATGATACCTTATATAGCAACCTTGCTTGTATTAATATTTACATCAAAAAAATCATCAGCACCAAGAGCATCTGGAGTACCATTTGATAAAGGACAAAGATAAAGTAGTATAAAACAATTTGTAAAATCTTTTATTAGTCTAAAACAATATGGATATTTTAATTCATTAAAGGAGTAAAAAGTGAGAGTAGATAAGTTACTTGAAGATAAATTATTTGAATTAAAAGAAGAAGAATACCAATCTTTTTTAAGCAAACTAATTCCCACAATAAATAAAAATACAATTATAGGAGTAAGAGTTCCTAAAGTAAAAACTTTGGCAAAAGAAATTTATAAAGAAATTAGTGAGAAAGAAGTAAATCAATTTTTAAAAATATTACCACATAAATATTATGAAGAATATTTTTTTCATATATATTATATAGATAAGTTGTATAAAAAAGATTTTGATAATTCAATAATATTAATCAATAATTTATTACCTTATGTAGACAATTGGGCAATATGCGATACCATAAAAATAAAAGTGTTTGAAAAAAATAAAAAAGATTTAATCCCACATATAAAAAAATGGATTAAATCTAAACACACATATACAATTAGGTACGCTATCGATCTTTTAATGAGTTTATATTTAGATGAAGATTATTCAAAAGAATATTTGGAGATGGTATCAAAAGTAAAAAGCAAAGAGTACTATGTAAATATGATGATATCATGGTTTTATGCTACAGCACTAGCAAAGAGGTGGGAAGATACAGTAATTTATATAAATGAATATAAATTAGATTCTTTTGTACACAATATGACAATAAAAAAAGCAAGGGAGAGCTTTAGAATAAGTGATACAAGGAAAGAATATTTGAAGAAATATATTATAAAAAAATAAGAATTTAAATAAAAATACTTGTTAATTTTTTAATTATATGATATGATTAATGAATAAATAGATAAGGAGGAAAATATGAAAAAAGCATTAAATGTACTTTTATTATTAATATTTTGTATAATAAGCACAATGCAAATATTTGCTACGAACTTACCTACAACATTCAATAATCAAACTCTTATTACACTAGCTGATGCAAAAAATATTGCATTAAAGCATTCTTTACTAAGTGAAAAAGAAGTAAATTATTTCAAAAAAGAAAAAATTGATTATGAAACCATTAATAATACACGAACTTGCTTATATGAAATAGAATTTATATCAAATAAAGGAGTAGAATACCAATATAAAATAGATGCTATAAATAAAAATATTTATGAATTTGAAAAAGAAAATAAGATTTATAATACTAATGGAAAAGCTATGGACATAAATGCTTGCAAAAAAGCAATTTTATATATAGCAAAAGACTTGGTAGAAAATAATATTAATGTATATGAAGATATTGATGATAGAAGAAGTGAATTTAAAAGTAAAATTTATAATGCTAATACAGAGTACGAATTTACATTTGATAAAGCTACATCTACTCTTAACAAATTAAAAGTAAAAAATAATGATGGATTAATTAGTGGTAGTGTAGAAAATATTATTATTTTAAAAAAATCAAATGACGCAAATGCTACTACATCAAATAATGCTACATCAAACAACTTTTCTATAGATGATGCAAAACAAGAGGCACTAAAAAAAGTTCCAGGTGCAAATAATTCAAATATTGTTATAAAAGAAGATTATGATGATGGAATAAGAGTGTATGAGGGCAAAATAATTTATAATAATAAAGAGTATGAATTTAAATTTGATAAAGCAAATGGAACTCTACTAAAGTGGGAAGTTGAGTCAGCATACGATTGAACGAGATAAATAATTAATATTATACTTTGAATTATTTAATTATATTCTTTATATTAAAAAAACAATTGTAAAATACAATTGTTTTTTTATGAAAATTGTTCTTTTATTATTACTCTACTGTAACAGACTTAGCTAGATTTCTTGGTTTATCTATATCCAATTTTTTTGCATATGCTACATAATACGCTATTAATTGTGTTATTACAGCAACTGGGAATACAGAAAAATCATCATTTATTTTTGGAATAGTAATACAAATATCACTTATACTTTTATTGTATTCTATACCCTCTGTGATTATAAGAATTACAAAAGCATTTCTTGCTTTTACTTCTTCCACATTTGATAAAAATTTTTTAGAAACATCTTTTTGAGTGCAAACGCATATAACAGGAGTACCATCCTCTATTAAAGCTATAGTGCCATGTTTTAATTCACCAGCAGCATAAGCTTCTGTATGAATATATGATACTTCTTTTAATTTAAGAGCACCCTCAAGTGAAAAAACATAATCAAGTGATCTACCAATATAAAAAGCATCATTTGATTTTGAAATATATTTGGCTACTTGCTTAATTTGATTTTTATTTTGAAGTAAATTTTGTAATATTGGTATAGTATCATATAAATTTTTGGTAAACTTTTTTACAAAAGATTCATCCACTCTATCTCTAACAAATGCTATATGACAAAATAGAAGATATATTAAAGCAACTTGCACTGTGTATGCTTTTGTAGAAGCAACAGCAATCTCTGGACCCGCATGAGTATATAACACACAATCACTTTCTCTTGCTATAGAAGAGCCTTTTACATTTACTATTGAAATAGTTTTTGCATTCTCTGCTTTGGCTTTTTTTAATGATGAAAGAGAGTCTACAGTTTCTCCTGATTGTGAAATAATAATAACAAGAGTTTTATCATCTACTAAAGTATTTTGATACCTATACTCTGATGCAATATATGTTTCTATAGGAATAAGTATTTTTGATTGAAATAATCTTGCACCAACAGTACCAGCGTGAAGAGCTGTACCACAAGCTACGATTTGAATTTTATTTATATTTTTAAAAATTGAATTATCTTCAATACCATCATCAAAAAAATTTATTAATCCATCATTAGTAATTCTTGGTCTAATTGTATTATCAATGGCTGTAGGTTGCTCATGTATTTCTTTCATCATAAAATGTTCAAAGCCACCTTTTTTTGCACTATCTATATCCCAAGTAATAGTTTCTTGTTTTAATTCGGTTTTTTGTAAAGTGTTTAAGTCATAAGATATTATACCAGTTGGGTTTATTTCAATAATAGTATTTTCATCTACTACAGAAAAAGTTTTTGTATAAGGTATAAGTGCTGTTAGATCAGAAGCTAAGAATGATCCAGAAAGTGATGTAGCACATACTAAGGGTGACACTTTTCTCACAGCATATATTGAGCCAGGTTTATCTTCAAAACAAATTAAAAATGAATATGTGCCTACAATCAATTGCGTTAATTCTCTTATTGATTTTAGTGGGTCAAAATTTTGTTTATTATATAAATAATCTAGCACATAAGCTACTATTTCTGTATCTGTTTCGCTTTGCAATTTATTGTCGAGTTTGTATTGAGATTTAAGCTCAGAATAATTTTCTATAATTCCATTATGAATCAAAAAAACTTTTCCAGCCTTGTGAGGGTGTGCATTTTCTGAACTAACTCCTCCATGAGTTGCCCATCTTGTATGCCCCATACCAGAATGCGAAGAAAGAGTTGGAGGAAATTCTTTATTTACTAAAGGTCGTAGCGACTCTACTTTGCCAATATTTTTTATTATATGAAATTTATTATTTTCATCAAAAATACAAATGCCACAAGAGTCATATCCCCTATATTCAAGAGATGTAAGACCATCTAGTAATACATCTTTAGCATCCAATATACCAGAGTATCCAATTATACCACACATACAATCCTCCAAAAATTAATATAAAGTATTATACCATAATTCTGTTTTAATTACAAAAACAATTAAAATTATATTTTTAACTTAAATTTCATTTTCATAATTTATAAATAAATTTTCATAGTAAAAATAATATTTTAAATTTAAAAAATTTTATATAAGAATTTACTAAAAACAATTAAATAATATATTACTTGATTTTTGAATAATAAAAGTAGTATAATATTTATAAATTAAAGGGAGTAAGAGTATGGGTATTAATTTTTTTTATTATGAAAAATACAGAGAAGCTTGTAAAAAAGCAGCAGATTTAATAAAATCACAAATCACATTAAAGCCTTCTTCCGTACTCGGTTTAGCTACTGGTTCTACTTCTGTAGGTATATACGAGAAATTGATTCAATATTATAAAGATAATGAAGTAAATTTTTCTAAATGTAAATCTTTTAATTTAGATGAGTATGTGGGCTTAGAAGAGAATAATTTTCAAAGTTTTCATTACTATATGTATGAAAATTTATTTAATCATATAAATATGTCAAAAGAGAATATTAATATTCCAGATGGCAATGCAAGAGATGTAGAAAATTATTGTAAAATGTATGATGAAAAAATAGAAGAATTAGGTGGTATAGATATTCAACTTCTTGGCATAGGTCAAAATGGACATATAGGTTTTAATGAACCAGGTGATTGTTTTAAACTATATACTCATAAAGAAGAATTAAAAGAATCAACTATTCAAAATAATGCAAGATTTTTTAAGAGTATAGGAGATGTACCAAAATCGGCTATAACAATGGGACTTTTCACTATATTTAAAGCAAAAAAAATTATCATTATGGCAGCAGGAGAAGAAAAAAAAGAAATTTTTGAC
>JAUNSV010000017.1:11439-35734 GCA_030539055.1 Eubacteriales bacterium
CAAAGCTCTTCTTGGGGAAGTTACTCCACAAATCCCTGCTTCTATTTTAAGAATGCATGAAAATGTATATGCAATATATTCTAAAGAAAAAATATAATAAAAAAGAGGAAAAGTATGAAAAACAAAAAAGAAGATAAAAAAAATAAATTTAAAAAAGATTTTGTTCCAACTTGTTTTGCAGAATATGTATTTTCAGATAGTGAAATGAAAAAATATTTGCCACTTGAGATATATAAGAAAGTAAAACGAACTATAGATAAAGGTGAAGAGCTAGACCCCTCTCTTGCAAATGTAGTAGCAAAAGGTATGAAAGAGTGGGCTATTGAAAAAGGAGCTACTCATTATACTCATTGGTTTCAACCTCTTACAGAAGCTACAGCAGAAAAGCATAATGCTTTTATATCAAGACCAAAAGATGGCAAAGTAATTATGGAATTTTCTGGTAGTGAGCTAATAAAAGGAGAGGCGGATGCATCTTCTTTTCCTACGGGTGGCATAAGAGCAACATTTGAAGCAAGAGGGTATACAGAATGGGATGCTACAAGCCCAGTATTTATTCGTAAGGATGAAAAAGGTGCTTCACTTTGCATACCTACAGCATTTGTAGCATATGGTGGGCAATCATTAGATGGCAAGACCCCACTTCTTCGTTCTATGGAAGTATTGAATACTCAAGCTTTGAGAATATTAAAATTATTTGGCAATAAAAAAACAAAAAGAGTAAGACCAGTTGTAGGTATAGAGCAAGAGTATTTTTTGATAGATAGAGAGCAATATTTAAAAAGAGAAGATTTGATACATACAGGAAGAACACTTTTTGGTTTAGTTCCTCCAAAAACGCAACAGCTTGATGATCATTACTATGGTTCTATTAGAGCAAAAATTGGGCAATTTATGGATGAAGTAAATAAAGAGTTGTGGAAGATGGGTGTTCCTGCAAAAACTCATCACAATGAAGTTGCTCCAGCACAGCACGAGTTAGCTTGCGTGTATGAGGATGCAAATATTTCTGTAGACCATAATCAAATTGTTATGGAAACATTAAAAAAAGTAGCAAGCAGATATGATATGGTTTGCTTACTATTTGAAAAACCATTTGAATATATTAATGGTTCAGGTAAGCATAACAATTGGTCACTAGAAACAGATGATGGTATAAATCTCTTAAAACCAGGAGATCACTTGCATGAGAATTATCAATTTTTATTGATTTTATCTTGTATATTAAAAGCGATAGATGAATATGCTCCACTATTAAGAGCCTCTGTTGCTAATGTAGGTAATGATCACCGCCTTGGTGCATCAGAAGCACCACCAGCAATTATTTCTTGTTTTTTGGGAGATCAACTTGAAGATGTCATAAATCAAATAATTGATAAAGGTTTAGCTACATCATCTAAAAAAGGTACTGTAATAAAAATGGGAGTAAAAGTTTTGCCAGAACTAGACAAGGATGTAACAGACAGAAATAGAACATCTCCTTTTGCATTCACAGGCAATAAATTTGAATTCAGGATGGTTGGTTCTTCGCAATCATGTGCTTTCCCTATGACTGTATTAAATACTATTGTATCAAATGCTTTTTGCGAGGCTTGTGATGTGTTAGAAAAATCAAAAGACTTTAACAAAGATATAGCAAAATATATTAGAGAAAATTTAACTAATCATAAAAGAATTATTTTCAATGGCAATGGTTATTCTAATGAATGGAGAGAGGAAGCAAAAAGAAGAGGCCTAGCTAATTTACCAAATATGGTTTCTTGCATTCCAGAGATTGTGAAAGATAGTACAATTAAATTATTTGAAAAATATTCAATTTTTACAAAAGAAGAATTAGAATCAAGAAAAGAAATCGAATACGAAAAATATTTTAATGCAATTAATATTGAGTGTGAAACAATGCAAAGAATGGCTAGGAAATTATACTTGCCTATTATAATAAAATATAGCAAAGAAGTATGCGACAGTATTATTTCACTAAAAGCACTCGATAAAATGATCTGCGAAAAAGACAATAATTTATCTTCGCATATAGAGTGTGAAGATAGTGTAGAAATGGATATTTTGAAATCAATTACTAAAGGCAAAAATGATATAAAAAAATATTTAAATCTACTAGAAGAAAAATCTAAAGCTTGCTTAAAAATAAATGATATAGAGAAAAAAGCTATAGCTTACAGAGATGAAATAGTACCACTAATGAATAAGCTAAGAGAAGAAGTTGATGAAATAGAATATTATGTTTACAAAAAAGTGTGGCCTGTACCTAGTTATTCTGAGCTTCTTTTTGAAGTATCAAAAATATAAAATACTTCTTGACAAAATAAAAAAAAAAAGTATAATAATTACTGTTGCCGGTGTGGCGGAATTGGTAGACGCCCAGGACTTAAAATCCTGTGGGTGGCAACACCCGTACCGGTTCGACTCCGGTCACCGGCATAAATAAACGCTTTAAGCGTTTTTTTATTACAAAAATTATGAAAGTTATTATTTTGCTACAGAAAAATTATTAATATTATTTTGTTTCTTTTGTGAAAATTGTGTGAATACATTTTAAATAGCAATTCAGTAGATGGATAAAAAGCCTTATTTTGTATGAAAAACACATTATTAAGAAAACATTAAGAAAAAATTAAGAATAATTAAAATTTGTGAAAATTGTTGTATTTTATGAAAAAAAATAATATAATATATTAACTTGTATAATTAGGGCGAGCTATGCCCTATTACTGTTAAATTTTTGTAGTAAAAAAATATATCCTGTCGGAGGATTCTTTATGTTTCCAGAAAAATTCAAGCAATATGTTGCATCACTGCTCATAGTATCTATGGTATTATGTACTAGTGGATTTTTTATGTTGGCTGGTGCAATATCTACTTTTGCTAATGAAGCACAAAGTAAAACAAGTAATACAAAAAATTATTATTATTTGATGATGGAGTCTTATGAAGAGACAACAATTATCACTCAAAAAGAAATATCAAATGAGGAAAATGCTTTACCTCTTGAGAGTGAAACTTTTGAGGTAATTGAAGAGAGTACATTTGAAAATAATATTAGTGAGGAGACTTCTTTCACAAGTGATACGAAAGTTAAAGAGAGTGAAATTGTAGAACCAGTAGAAGAAACAACAATCAACTTTGGAATCACAAATAGTGGTGATGAACTTTCTTTGGAAGAAGCAGAATTATTAGGATATGAATTTGATGAAGATGGAAACATAATAAAAAATCCGAAAGAGTATGAAGAAGAGGAAGAGTCTGTAGAAATGGAAACATCTACAGAGGAAGAAAAACTTACAGAAGAAGAAACAACTACAATTGAAGAAACAATTATCGAAACAACTATAGCTCTAGTTGAAGAAGAAATAATATCTTCTATTTCCGACATAGAAGAGAATACAAAAGAAACAGTATCAACAGAATCTGAAATTGTAGAGCAAATAAAAGTTTCTACATCATCTGAAGTTTTAGGGCCTAAACTTCCTACTGCATCAAATGCAAATAAAGCAAGTGAATCTGTAATTAATATATCAACAGAATCAAATATAATAGATATTGCAAGTGAATCTGAAGTTGTTAAAGCAAGTGTATCTATTATTTTATCTACATCTTCTTTGATATCTTCTTTATCAAATGCAAAATGGAAAATAAAAAGAATTCTTATAGCAACTATTTCTACATTAAATATAGCAAGGGAAAAAGACATAAGTGAATTAGAAAATAAATATCTTGCTAAAAGTGCTAGAATAGTTTTGGTTGATGCAAATGATGAAAACGAGAGAATTATTAGAGTACCTATATCTTGGGTAACAACAATCAAAAATAAAAATGGAGAAATTAAAGAAAAAAATAAATCTCGTGCTGAAATATTGGGTATAGCACTAGTAAGTGAAGCAACAAAAGAAGTAGAAGAGGAAACATTACAAACTTATGATGAGATAGAAGTATTATCTCCTGAGGACGAATTATTAAAAGAGCAAATAGAACTAGAGAGAGAAATAGAAAAAGAATCTATAGCAGAAAGTAAAAGAAATAAATTAATTGAAGAATCAGAATCTTTAGAAGAATTAAGAAAGCAATTAATAGAAGAAGATAAAAGAAAAATTGAGCAAATAATAGAGAGTGAAAATAGTGGTGAAATAAAAGCATATGTAGATGATACTGTTACTGTTTATGCTGATGAAGAAGAAGAGCAAGGTGTTCATACTATATTTGAAACAACAACTAAAGAAGAGACAACAAAAAATTCAATACCAAGTAATCTATTAGATGGTCTTGTGGATGATTCAAATGATGATGAATTAATTGTTGCATCTGTATCAAATGTAGATAAGTACCACGACTTATACGAAGCAGCAGGAGAAGATAATGGTGGAGTAGGTCAAACAGAAAAACTAGAACTCCTAGCACAAGCAGAATCTTATATAGATATGCTTGCTTTGTTAGACAGTATTGAATTGTTTTTGAAAGAAGAGGGAGAAACAGAAGATAACCTTATAAATAAAGATGTAGCTGAAGTAAAATCAGATGTAGTAACATATATGTGGAGTATAAGCCAAACACATACAGCTGGTTCTGCTCATAAGACTTGTGCTGCTGCTTATAATACAACTTGTACACATATAACTTGTGGCAATAGTGGCTGTGTGCAACCAGCTAATACTCAAGCTTGGAGTGCGAGAAGTTCTTTTGCTGCTGGGAGTTATGGTGGATATTATTTTCTCTCCGCAAATGCGAATGTAACTGGTATTTGCACACTTACAGCAAATACTTTTATATGCTTGAATGGATTTAATTTAATATTTACAACTGAGAGTGCACAATTTGTATCAAATGGAGCATATCAACTTCATATTTGTAATTGTAGTGCTACACAAGGAAAAGTACTTACAAATATTGCAGCTGGTACTTTAAGAACTGGTCCTATGTTTTATGGTCAATATACTACTCTTGGAGTATTTGGAAATATCAATTTTGGAAAAAATGAAACAGATATTTCTTTATCATCAAATTTAGCTCTTTCAACAAATGTATTTGGTATCACATCAGAGGGTTCTAATATATATATAGAGGGGCATAATAAGGGAAGTGGACAAATAGTAGTAGAAAATTTTAAAACTAATTTCTCTGGGCTATTTTATGCAAATGGAATTAGTAAACTTGGGCTAGCAAATATACTTGTACAAAATAATGAGGGCTACAGTGGTATTTTGGGTCTAGGGTCTTTAGGAGATTCAAATAATAATGGAGCAAGTGGTGTAGGAACATATATTCCTATTCAAGGATTAACATTTGAAAACAATACTATGTCGCCTTATGTTACAGGAGAAAATGGTGGTGGCATACTTTATTTAACAAAAAATAGAACATACAAATCTTTGGCACAAAATATAGAAATAAGTAATTGTGATATTACAGATAATATAGTATCTGATGGCAACCAAGGTTTAATGAATTTTAATCTTGAGGGAGATGGTAAAGTAGTAAAACTTGGTAATATTACTCTTAATAATAATCAAGGTAATCAAGCAACTGGTGTATTTAAAGGAGTAGGAGAGAATACAAGTGCTTGTCAAGGAATATCTTTTAGAGGCAATAATTATAATGTAGAAGTTGACAATGTTAATATAACAAATAATACAAATATAGATTCAGCATTACTTACATTCGCAAATAATGAGAGTAATACTCTTCCTTGTTATGTAAATATTGATAATACTACAATACAAAATAACACATCACAAGGTATGGGAATTATTTCATTTGATAATGCAAATTCTACTTGTACTTTTAATTATGGAAATAAAAAAGTAGAAAATAATGAAGCAAAAAATGGTGGAGTAATATTTGCAAGAAAAGCTGGAAAAGTAATACTTCAACAAAATGCAAATGGAGATGTAGATTCAAACTATGGATTTTTCAATAATAAAGCTCAAGCAGCAGGCGGAGTAGTATATTCAATAGATTCAGAAGTTAGTTTTAATGGTGGATATTATTCTGGAAATAGTGCTGTAGGAACTTGTGGCTCTGGTTCAAATGTATTTAATATAGGTCTTGGTGGAGTTGTGTATGCCAATGCCGATAATGGAGATACAAGTGTATCAATAAATAAAACACAGTTCGTTTCAAATGAAGCAAAAAAAGCAGGTGGAGTATTATATATTAGGTCTTCAGTTTCTGAGGCAAATCTTTTTGTAAATGGAGATGCAACAAATAAAACTATATTTGATAAAAATAAAGCGTATGATGATTCAGATCAAAGTGGACTTGGTGGAGCAATATTCTTATATAGAGCAAAAGCAACTATAAATAATGCACAATTCACAGAGAATGAGTCGCCACTTGGTGGAGCTATATATAATGAAAATGATACAGTAGATAAGAAAGAAGTTTTCTTAGGTACAACTAAATTTATAGATAATAATAAATCAGTAGCTAATTCAATAGGTGGTACAATTTATACAAGAGGCCAATATGCAGAAATAAATATGCAAAAAGGAATATATGTAACTGGCTCAAAAAATCCATTATATATGGAGGGTGGTAAATTATACTTCCCATATTTAACATCAGTGCATAATGAGGTTTCTTCTCTTACTTATAGTGAAGATAATGTAATTTTTACAAAAAATACAGGGACGCAAGTTCTTGGATTTAGTTCGTATGTACCAGCAGATGTATATATGCGTGGTGGAATAATATCTGGTAATACTGTAGAAGCTTTGAATGGTTCAAATGTAATACAAGGTAATATGAATGATAGAGATAGAAGCACAACAGGCTCAAGACAAAACATAGGAATGGTTCAATTGTATTTTTCAGGGAATGCAACTGTATATGAGAACTTCGTAGAGGGTTCTAACAACCAGCAAAGAAATGTTTTAATAGCAAGACAGCAAAGTGCTACTGGTATAGTAGATGCAGGAAAAGATTTGATTGAAGCACAAGTAGAAAATAATGCCTTACTACCTAATCAAAAAATTCAAAAGCATGCAAAAGTAGGTTTGTATGGTTTTGATGATGGGCAAAGTGGAGATTTAATAGGTAGTGGTTTAAATACAGCTGATTCTTGGAATGCTACATATGTAAATGAATTTGGTGCAGGAGCAGTGCATACATCATTCTTTAGATCAGACTTAGAAAAAGTTGATGATACAACTGGCACAAAAGTAATAACAAAAAAATATACATATTCTTACCAAGTAAATACAAATACCAATGGATATAGCTCTGTAAAAATTGGTACAAATTGTATAGCATATACATTTGATATGGCTTCTGTATTTGATGGAGTAGATTATGCAAGCAGTTCTGTATCATCTCAAGCATTTGAAAAAAGTGCAAATATGGGTGATATTCATCTTGAATTGCCACCAGAGTTAGTAGGAAATAGTAGTTCACCACTTTGGCCAAGAAGAAAAGAAGTAAATGGCAAAAGAGAGGATGCAATATTTGTTGGCTTTGTTGGATTAGGAATAGTGCTTGGCGCAAAAGATTATTACAGAATGAGAACTTCAAATGATTTCAACAATGTAGTAATGGATAAGGATGATGATTCTTTGCAAGCTCACACATTAGTAGCTGTATGGGAAAGATTAGACCATATACATAAAGTTTGTGGTTGCGATGCAAATAAAGCTTGCACTCATGAAAATAATGTTCAACACGCTTTACTAGGAGCAAATAAGACAGATAAAAAAGATAGAGTAATAGAAATTACTACAATATCACAACTTCAATACATAGTTAAAGAATCAATAAATCAAGCAGCTGTTTTATATAACAATATTGTGTATGATTATGAACCTATTCAAGGTAAAACTTCTTATATGGAATTAAGTGATTCATTGGATTTATGCTTGAATGGATATAATATTTCTAGAACAATTGATTCAAACTCATCATTTATTCACGCTAGAATTAGTTTGTCAAATTTAAATATCACTAATTGTGCATATTTTGCAAAAAATCAAAACGAGCATAAAAGATTTTCAGAGGGAAAAATTACTATAGATAAAGACACAGATTTTAATAATAACTTTACTATTTTTGATACTTATAATGCAAATAATGTTTTATTTTCTGGAATAGTATTTGATGGAATCAAACAAAAATTTAATACAAATGTATCAACAACACAAGCAGGCAGTATCATAAAAATATCCGATACAAATATGAATCAATCATATAATTTTTATGATTCAAAATTCACAAATAATCAAATAAATGGTTCTATTATTGAGCAAACTGGATCTAGTGGTAATATTAGAACTGAAACTTACTATGAGAATGTTATTTTTGAAAATAATATCACAAAATTTGGTAATGTATATAATAAGTTGGGTTGGTATGCAACATATAAGACTTTTGTTAATGTAACATTCAATAATAATAGAACAACTAGGTCAGTGGTATCTGGTATGGATAATACTTATGGCTCTGCTATATCAATAATCAATTATAATCAACAATATCCTGGGGCAGGTATAATAATAATATCTTCAAGCTCATTTACAAATAATGGTGGATCATTTGATAATTGTGATCCATATGGAGCTATATATGTTAGAGCAAACATAGCGGGTGAAAAGCACAGTGGATCATCAATAGAAATAGGTGGAAATACTATATTTGATAATAATATAGCAAAGAATGGAGCAGCTATATACCTTGATGGTGGTTCACAAGCTGAGATTGGTTCAAGCGATATAGGACAGATAGAATTATATGATAAAGTATCATTTACAAACAATAAAGCGCTAGAGTATGGCTCAGCAATTTATACAAAAAAAGCTTATATTACTCAACTTAGTGATGATATTGTTATAAAACACAATGCTTCTATAATGGGTGGAGCGATTGATGGAAGTGCAAATGATGGTATCAATCATGGAGCAACACAAGAACATAATGAAGCAAAATATTTGTTAGCGTCTAAAACAGTAATTTATGATAATTATTTATTGAATGCTGATGGTACAATAGATACAAGCAAACAAAGGAATGTAAATATTAATGGTATAACATTTGATAATACTATAGATAAAAATGGAAATAAATATCGTATTAATGCCACAGAGTCAAAAATTGGTATTTTCTCTACAGCACCACTTGATACTTATGCAGACCCAACAAATAATACCGAGATAGAGAAGCAACTTGTGTTTGATGGCTGGAATGCAACAAAAGTGCAAGGATTTGGAGATGCTAAAGTGTATGCACATAAAGTGTTTGTTTCGGAAGATCCTCAAGTTCTTTATGCTGGCGATTCTGCATCTGGAAACGGAAGCCTAAACAATCCAAATACCAACTCACCATATAGATTATATATAGGAGATAAAACTCAAAATTCTCCAACTCTAGGTGGTTATATTGCCGAAGTTAAATTCACAGATACATCAAACAAAGCTGTAGCAATAGATAGCCAATATGTGAGAAGAGCATATTTTGCTCATATAGATTATCCTGGAGAGTTAGAAGATGATGATGCTCAAAAAATGGTATTTAGGTCTTGGGGTGGTAGAGCATTCGTATACAATACTAGAAATTCACAATATGAGCAAGCTAATGAAAATAGTGAATATACATCTATGTGGGACTTCAAAAATAATGTAATAAAAATTGATTCAAGCACTCTAACTTATGATGAAATATACTCTGTTTGGGGTATAAACCATGGTCATAAAGTTTGTGGTTGCTTAAATGGTACTCCTTGTAACCATGATACATTTACAGATGCAAAAGGTAATCTTGTAGTGCATTCCGATAAACCAAGTTGGCTTAAAGTAGGTAATTCTGTAGCATCAATGCTTGCTGGTCCATTTGAATCATATATACTTGATCAAGATTTGGTAGTAGATCAATCAATACATAATACTATATTCAATACAATAATAAATAATGAAGAGTATTCTTTCACTATATGTTTAAATGGTCATAATTTAATATTAGCAAATGATGATGTATTGAATTTTTCTGGTTTTGATTTTAATGGATATGGAACACTTTCTAATGCAAATGTAGGTATAAATATTTGTAATTGTAAAAATGAGGGTGGCGTAATTACTACATCAACTCATTCAAATGTAAGATCAAAACCTTTGATTAGATCAAATGATGCAACAGTTGCTATTTGGTCATCAGTTTCAATCTCACACAGAATAGTAGAGACCAATGAAGATAAAAATGACTCTGTTTATGGAACATATAATACTAGAGCAGCTGTATTAGATGCTTTTGGTACATCTAAAGTTATATTCAATGGAGTTGTTATTAATGACATAGAAACAAAAACGGGAGGTTTTTCAAATGGTGGTTCAGCAATATTACTAAGAGACAATGCTGAAGCTGTATTTTATGGTGGCGAATACTACAATAATAAAACTGAAATGAGTGGTGGACTAATTAGTGCAACAGATAATGCTAAATTAAATATATTGCAATCAACTTTTAGTGGTATAAATGGATATGGTATATTAAATAAACATAGAGATGCTTACTTCCATGATAATGAAGCAGAGTTTAGTGGTGGTGCAATATTTATTGATGGTAATGCAAAAGTAAATATAAGTGGGAACGAAAATAATGAAATAGTATTCGAGAATAATAAATCAAAGGCTTATGGTGGTGCAATATATGTAGATGATAGTGCACTAGGGAACACATCTAATTTAAGTTTAAATAATATTACTTTCAATAAAAATGTAGCAGCGCAAGGTGGTGCTTTAGCTGGGTTGTCAAATCCTACTTCAACAAGAATTATAGTAGAATTAAAAGAGAATATTACATTTACAAATAATGAAGCTACATCTTCTGTAGCAGTAGGCAATATTTATGGAGGTAAAGGTGGAGCAATATGGTCTGCTGGAGCTTATATGAATTTTACTGATTCAAAAACTACTATTATAGAAAATAATATTGCAAGACTTGGTGGTGCTATAGCAATGGAATGTTTTACAGATACAGACTATTGTAAAATCAAATTTAATGATGAAATTGAATTTAATAATAACAAAGCTTACGAAGCAGGTGGTGCTATATATGCAAAGATTCTTGGATATAATGAACAAAGAATACAAGCTTCAAAAATGACTTTTACAAACAACTCTACATTAAATAGTGATGGAAAAGGTGGAGCTGTAGCATTGGTAGGAAACGCTCAACAAGATTTTGAAAATGTTATATTTAAAAATAACAATTCTAATATGGGTGGAGCAATATATTTAAAAAATCATGCAAGTATGAAATTTGCTAGAGCTACTTTTGAAAAAAATGAAGCAGATTATGGTGGAGCAATTTATTATGAACAAGATGAGAGTGTAGACCTTGTTTCTAAAAATCTTAGTTACAATATTGAAACGCTAGAGAGTGTAACATTTAAAGAAAACTCTTCTAATAAAGAGGGTGGAGCTATTTACATAAAGAAGAGTGGCAATATTATTACTACAAAAGCTATGGCAAAACTTGGTGGTAATTTTGAATCTAATACATCAAGAGAGAGTGGTGGAGCTGTGTATCTTTTAACTGAAGATACAAATATTACTAAACCAACTCAATTTACGGAAGTTTATTTTGATAATGCATTATTTACAAAAAATCAATCTGGAAAAGATGGTGGTGCTATTAGCGTACACAATTTGATAGATAAAGGTTTAAGGGTATCTGCTGGAGACAATGTTTCATTCACAGAGAATGAAGCTTGGGGTGATGGTGGTGCTATATCTATCTTCCAAGAAGCTAGAATGACAAGTGTTGAAAGCTTAGTTAATTTTGTAGGAGAAAAGTACACATTCACACAAAATGTATCTAATGGTGATGCTGGTGGTGGAGCAATTTATGCTACTTATTCTTATACAAATGCTAGCAGTATATTTATAAATGTAGGTTCAAGTTCATCAAGGTCAATAGCAAATAGTAACAAAGCAAATGCTAATGATTCAAAAGGTGGATTTGCATATTTATATAATGTAAGTGCTAATTTTGAAAATATAGATATTAAAGAAAATAAATCTAGCGGTGCAGGTTCAGCAATTTATCACAATAAAACAGAATCTGCTGGTTCAACATTCAATTTAAAAGATGTTGATGTTAGATATAATACTAATTTGAGTGGAAGTGCTTCTTCAGATAATGGTGCAATCATAGTAAGCACATATTCTTCTTTAGGTCTTTCTGGAGTTGTAATTATTAAAGATAATGGAAGTGACAACAAAAAGAATTTGGAATTATTAGGTAATGAAGATGTTTTAGGAAAGCAAGGAACAAATAGCTTTAGAAGTATTCAAAGCACATTTAATGCTTCATTATCACAAATTTATTTGACATCATACTTTAAAGATGGATTTGCATTTACAGGTTTCACAGATGCAAATGTTGGTGATGTAGATAATTATAATATTGATAAAATATTTATTTCAGATGATAAAATGAAAGACCCAGATCATATTAAACTTACACTAGGAAGTGGAGATAATTTAAATAAAAAGAACAAACCAAATGTTCATATAACAAATAATTATAAAACTATATCTTATATTACAGACTGCGATGCAATTATACCATCGGAGTATGTAATGCCACTTGATTATCATAAATTAAATAATATAGTAAATGTAACACTTGATAGGAAACAAAAAGGTCTTGTTGCTTCTGACTCATTTGTATCTTGGGTAACTAAAGTTGCTATAAAAGACTACAATGGAGCAAAGACAACTGTGAATGCTTGGTGCGAAGTTGAACCAGATAAGGATGTAGTGTACTTTAATGAAGATGACCCAGATGTTTTATATGTATATCCAATTTGGCAAATAGATTATATTGTTAAAAATGAAGAAAAAAATAATAATAATCGAACCCTTGATTCTTATATTGACATATCACATGACAGAGAGTGTGGATGCGTAGATTGTAATCATGAAAATCAACTTGTAACTACAATTCATGATGAATTAAAATGGTATGAAGTAAAATATTATGAGCAATTGTATTATCAAAGTAATTCAAAATATAATTATAAAACTGCAAACGATCAAATTACAAAATTTGGATTTATACTTGCAAATGATATCACTTCTACACAATCACAATTGATAGGAGAAGAGGGAAAAGGATTTGTATTAAATACAAATGGACACAATATATTTATTAATTATGGTATGCAATTAGCATCTTCTAATGCTAACGGAAAAGTTATTATTTCTAATCACGAAAAAGGCGTAATAAGTGAAATAAAAGTTTCTTCAACTTTAAGTGATACAACAATAAAAACCCAAGATATGCAAGTATATGGATCATTTAGTGTTACTGGCGTGTATTATGCAGATGGCTGGGAAAATGATCCTAAAGCTTTCATCAATGCATCAGACAGATTAATTATTGGAGATGGTGGAACATTTGATATTAAGAATAATAAGGATATTGCTTTTGTATCTGGCGATGGCTTCTATTATGGAAAAGGTAATGTAGAAAATAATACTCAAACAAAATTAGCAAAAAATGCAGCTGGTACAAATGACAACGCTCATTTCTCAATGTTTGATTTACGAAAGAGTGGAAGCTACAATAGCTTTACACTTCAGAATGTTACATTCCGTAGAAATACTTACAACCAATTGATGACATATGAGGACACGGATGGAACAACTGGTACATATAAAATAGCATCACTTTCGTTTATAGAAAATTCTGCTTTTACAACAGTGTACAGCAGTAATATACAATACAATTTATTTAAATTTAAAGCAAATGTAAGTAAAGAATTAACAATTGAGAATTTAAAAGTGGAGGATAATTCATATCCAGCTTCAACTTTATTCTCTCTTAATCAAACAATTTTTAAAATAAAAGATGTAGTATTTGAAAAGAATATTGCTTTTACTTGTTTTGCAGTAGATGGAGGCGGTGGTAATGTTAAGTATTCATTATCCAATGCTAGGTTTGTAAACAATAGTCAAGGAATAAGCACAAATAACAACTACTCTCCTTGTGTAGCTTTTATTAATAATGCTCAAGAAATATTAATTGAAGATACAATTATAAAGGATAATATAGGTTATGGTAAGGGAGCATTGATGCTCACAGGAGACCCACGAGTAGGTCAAGGCTATTCTCAAGATATTGTATTTGGTGGTAAAGTAATTGTAAAAAATAATAAAAAATGGGATAATAAACAATTCAACACTTTTATTAATTCATCTCGTACTCAATACACTGGCACCAAAATAGATTTTAGTACAACTAATCTTCTCTCTTCTAAATCTGAAATTGGATTATTCTTAAATGGGATAAGCAATACAAGTAGCGAGAAAGATTTTAATATAGCGCAGAATACTTGGACGAGTAACAAGAAAAGTATGGGAGTAGTATATAATAAAATATTCTCTGTTGATGATCATAATTTTGTAGACTATGTTATGGCAAAAAATGGTAATTCAATTGTTATTATTCGTAAGTCAAATACAAGTTTAAGAGAAGTAACATATTATATGTTTGGAAATTCTGATTTTAGTGGCACACAATACTTAATTTACCCAGGGACAACACTTGATGAGCCAGAGAGTCCAACACCTAGTAATCCAGTTGAAATGACATTTGCAGGATGGTATGCAAATAGAAAATTGACAGAAAAATATGATTTTAATAAAAATATAACTTCACAAATAGTACAAGACTCTGTCGATAATAAGTATCATTTATATGCTCGATTTGCAGGACCTGTTACTGTATCTATTATTACAAATACAGATGGTTACCATAGAGATTATGTAAATGAAAACTACAAGGGAACAGTATTACCAGAAGTATATATTAAAGGAACACAAACTAAAATTTCAACTGGTACTATAGTAGCAGTTTTAGGCAATGCAATAGGCGATCAAACTCGTAAGATGGAAGAGTATGAAAGAAAGCATTTCACTCACGATGGATATTATGAAAAGAATGGTTTTGATGGCGATAAAGGATATACAAATGGTGAGAATGCTTCGAAATGGGGAGAGCATTGGACTTTATCAACTCCAGCTGTAACAGAAACAATGAACTTGTATTTGATGTGGAAACCTAATACCTACTCACTCGTATTTAAGGATGACACAGTAGGTGTTGGTTCTACAAAAATAAATATTGTAGTTGCAAGCTTAAGTGCACAATACAACAATAAGATACCAGCATATGATAACTATGGTTCTCTTTTAGGAGAAAATATTGCTACTCGTTCTGGTTATACTCCTACAGGTTGGTATTTAGATAATACATTTGCACCAAACAAAAAGATAACACCAAATGATACATATTATGTTGAAAAAGAAATAGATTCACTCACTGTATTTGATGGCAATCAAGAACTTTATGCTTCTTGGTCAGCATTGTATTACCACATCAATTTGAATCCAAATGGACAAGAAACTGTAGGGAACACAAGTGGCGATAAATTAGTAAGATTCGATGAAAAAACAACTCTTGGTTCAGCTACAGAAAACAATATTTCTTTCTCTAGAACAGGATATCATATTTCTGGTTGGGATGAGGTAAAAAGAGATGTTCTAGGTAAAGACGGAAAGGGTGATGTTGGTCCACTCATAGCTTCAAAAGCAGAAGTAATTGTCAATCAATTCCTTGCAAAATTAGAAACTTCAACAATCTCTTATGTACCATATATTAGGAACTTGAACAATGGAGAGGATAATGTAAACAAAGTAAACTTATATGCACACTGGGAAGCTAATCAATACAAAGTAACATTTGATAAAAATGAATATTCAGATGGTCAATATGTTGAAGTAACTGGAATGCCAGCCGATATGACTATGTGGTATGATACAATTGCTACACTTCCAGAAGCTAAGAGTGCATATAGAAAAGGTTATACACTATATGGATTTGATTTAGATAAAAATGCAACTTGGTCAAGCACAGCTACAAATAAGTATACTTTTGAAAAAGGAGAAGTTCTACCTTATAATACTAATTTCACATCAACAGATAGTGAAACAGTTACACTTTATGCAATATGGGGACCAATAAAATATCCATATACAATTTATTCAAACTCATTAAATATGGATAAGGACAAAACGATAGAAGTATATAATAACTATGGTGTAGATTATGCCTCAGTTACAAATGCTTATGGTGGAAAATTTGATTTCACTGGATTCACATTAGATGGTTTCTATGCAACAAATGGTGTTGCAATGAAAGCGGATGGTACTTATGATTATGAAAATCCATCATATGATGATTCACTTTGGGGCTCAAAATGGGAGTTCCTAGGCAATGCAAATGTTACAAAAGTAAAAGCTACAACATCTATATTTGCTCGTTGGAGAGAAAATTCATATACAATAAAATTTGATTCAAATTCTCCTTCTTCTACAAAAATAAATGATTATGTGCAAACAAATACAATAAAAGGTACAACACCAGATTTAGTTGCTTCATATACAGAAGTAACTACAATCATGAAAGGTAAAACAAAAGGCGATTATACTACAGATACAATAGACAGAATGAGCTCAATCACTCTTGATGGTTGGAACTTACTTGGTTACTCTTCTAAGTCAAATTCTAAAACAGCAGAGTATACTAAAGATATTACATTTACTAGACTATCATCTGGTTCTCTTTCACACGACAAAACAGTAAACTTCTACGCTGTTTGGGAACCAAATACTTATTTTGTAAAATATGATCAAAATAAGGGAACAGGTTCTAGTGCAGTATATGGAATAGTAACTAATTCAGAACTAAAATATGACTACTTAAAACAAACATTAAAAAAGAATGCATATTATAGAGATGGTTATGATTTCATAGGTTGGTCAACCAAGAGTGATGTAAAAGTAGCAGAGTATAAGGGCGATGGAAGTGATGTTGGTAAATTCAATTTCACAACTACTTCAAATGCTACATATACATTGTATGCAATATGGAAAGCAAGAAATTATACAGTATACTTTAAAGCAACACCAGATGTAATAAATGGCACAAACTTCATAAGTGGAGATGATACAAGTGAAACATATACATTTGATAAAATACAAAAATTAGCTACTCCAAATATCACAAGAGATGGATATTTATTTAAAGAATGGATACTTGTGAACCCAGCAACTAATTCAAATTACAAAACAAAATATGCTAGTGCGCAAGAAGTATTAAACTTAACTACTTTATCAGAAAGCTTAAATATGTATGCAATATGGACACCAGATAATTATGAAATTAATTATCATTTGAATGATGTATATGTAGCTGTATTAGATAAGAAGAGTACAACTTTTGCTTCAATATCTACTACAACAAAGAGTGTTACATTCTCTGAGCAAATAGGCGACTTAGCTATTCC
The DNA here is from genome assembly GCA_030539055.1 of Eubacteriales bacterium. Taxonomy (GTDB): domain Bacteria; phylum Bacillota; class Clostridia; order Lachnospirales; family Lachnospiraceae; genus UBA3633. The sequence goes on from JAUNSV010000017.1 coordinate 28,787, forward strand.
TACAAGAGATGGTTACACATTCAATGGTTGGTATCAAAAGCAAGAGATGAATCCAGATGCTACTCCAGTATATAGTGCGACTAAGGCCATAATATATGACCACTTATGGTATGACAAAACATCAAATAGCATGAAAGAGGATACATATGCTGGCAACAGAGAAATATATGCTCATTGGTTAAGAAATGTATATACAGTAAAATATGATGTTAATACACCATCTGGTATGGTTGTAGAGGGTAAAGCTTGGGATGATGAAACACATAAATTTGATATCATTTGGGAAATACCACAATATGATGAAAATCAATTCAAAGTAAAAGGATTTACTTATGAAGCATTAATGCAAGATACAGATTATAGAAAAGCAACATATTATAATGCAAAACAAAAAGTAGCAACATCTAACTTAGCTAAAACTTCAGGTTCAGAAGTAATACTTTATGCTTCTTGGAGCGAGCATACATATAAAGTTGTATATGATGCAAATAATCCTATAGATAAAAAGACTGGAGAAATTTATCCATTATCTAATGGAGCTACTAGATCTACAGCAAGTCATTTATATAGAAGTTTATTTAATATTCACACAGATATAGCAACAGAATCACTTCTTATAGATGGATATGACTTCTTGGGTTGGGACACAAATAAAAACTTTGATGTAAAAAGTGCTGCAAAAACACTATTTGCCGAGGGAGAAGCTACAGCATCTCTTGCTGGTGGTGGATACAACGAAGCAGGTGAAAATGATATTTATACCTTGTATGCTATTTGGAGACCAGCATCTTACAGAGTAGAATTTGTAGCTAGTGATTCAGAAGCAACAGGGAAAACTCTGTCACAATTCTTTGAAATAGGTGGAGAATACGAAAATCTTTCTACAATGTCATTTACTCTACTCGGTCATACTTTCCAATACTGGGAAGATACAAGAACAAAAGCAACTTATGCTGATGCTGAAGCAGTTCGTAACTTAAGAACAGTAAAAAATGATTGTGCTACACTATCTGCTGTATGGAAAGAGCATACTTATAATATTACATTTGATTATGCTACACCTGTATCACCAGATAAGTCTACATCAAATGTAGTAATAGGTAGCAAAGCAACTATAGAAAATGTATTATACAGAAGTGATTTTGTAACAATAGGAAATGAAAATATAGAAATAAATGGTTATACTTTTGTAGCTTGGCATGATCAATATGGTAATACAGAAGATGAAAATGGCAAGAAGTATGATGCAAATTATGTTGCAAATAGAAGAGCAGCAACATATTCAGATATGGATGAATTTGCACTTACAGCTTCATGGTCAAACAACAAATACAAAATATCATTAGACCACAATATAATACCAGGCACAAGAGAAGATGATACAAAAGATATATATAAAGAGATGGAAGTATATTATGATAAGAGATATGATGCTATAGCAACACTTCCAACTCTAGTAAGAGGAGGATACACATTTAGTGGTTGGTATTCAAAAGTAACAACACCAGGTGATGCAGATTATGAACAATATATAGTAACAAATTCAGACATAGTAAAACATTACGGAAATAATATAGGAGATACAGTAAGAACATTATATGCACATTGGGAGCCAAGAACATATAAACTTACATTGTTTGCTTCGACAAAATCAGAGATGTCTGGTTGGTATACAAAACAAGTATCAAATAAGAATGTAAAACTTCAATCAATAACAATGGAAGTAAGATTTGAGCAAGCAATATCAACAACATCAATAGCAACACCAACATTACCAGGATACACATTTGTAAATTACAACAAGAGTGTAGATGGAACAGGCGACACTGTAAATAAGGATACAAAATTCTGGGCATATGATGATGAACAAAAGATATATGCAATATGGGACGCAAATAAATACTATTTAACATTTGATGGTGGAAAAGAAAATGTAAAAGGAACTATAGCTACAATAAGTATGACATATGATAATGCACAAGATGTATTTATCCCAGAGATAGATGAAACAAATGATATAATAGTAGAGCAATACAAATTAGAGGGTCATACATTTGTAAGATGGGATTACATAAATCCAGAAACAAAAACAGATGACTCAAACAAGAACACAATATACAAATCAACATATGCAAATGCAGAGAAAGTGAAGAACATAAGAGAAACATCAGCATCAACAGCAATATTTAAAGCATCATGGTCAGAGCATACATATCACATATTATTTGAGAAAGCGACACCAGAATCACCAGAAAAAGGAATGATAAATAAAGTAGTAGGCAATATGTCAACACAATCACTCCTATACACAGCAACAAAATCACTTACACAAAATGATTATCAAATAATAGGATACACATTTAAATATTGGTCAACAGATAAAGATGATAACAAAACTGATAGAGCAACATTTGCAAATGCACAAGAAGTATCACGCTTAGCAGGAAAAGATTATGGAGTAAAAGGCGAGAATAATGTATATCAATTGTATGCAATATACGAGCCAAACACATATTCTGTAACACTTAATTTGCAAGATGAAACAGATGGTAAAGGATCAACAAAAGCATATTATAAATATGCAAACAATAATGCAACAGAGAGTTTTGCAAATAATTATGTAGTAATAGCAACATATGACAGACTATACACAGAGTTAGGAAGAACAAATAGAACAGATAAAGAAGCAGATAGCTTTATCCAAGCTAGAAGATTTGGTTACACATTTGTAGGTTGGGCTACATATTCAAGTGCTACAAGGTCAGGCGTATTATTAAAATCACAAAGTCATAGAATACCAAATGACACAACAATATATGCTGTTTGGGAAAAACTATCTTGGGGTGTAAACTTCAGAATATTCACAAGAGACTTTAATCCTATCACATTAGACATATTGAAGATAGACAAGAATGATAGAACTCAAGAAGCAGAAGCACACATTTTGTGGTTTGATGAAAAAGTAGGTGAAGCATCTGTATCAGGTGCAATGCCACTTCCAAAACCATATGCAAAAGTATTTACATTCAATGGTTTTGCTCCAGATTTCACTTGGGATCCATTAGATGATCAAGCAACACCAAATAGTATTATAATTAAAGATGATACTCTAGTAAATGAAGAATTAATTAATGCTTTATCAAATGTATCTACATATTATAAGAATGGTGGAGTAAATATTAAAGGTCATTATACAGAAATCAATCCTAATGGTGCACAAAAAGATATATGGGAGCTTAAGGAGAATGGAGTTGTAATTGAAACGCAAGACAGAACAGAAACTTCTACTTATAGAACACCAACTTACCAAGCACAAACATATGTAAATCAATTTGGAGAAACAAAAGATATTGATTTCACATTCACTGCATGGTGGGGTGGGCGAGCTAATCAAGTTTTATTAGATACTCTCACATATAGAGAAGGCGATGGAATAGGAATAGAGAAGAAAGATGCTAATGGTAAAACATATACCGACAGAATACCAACTAATTCTATACTTGGTATATATGAGCAACCACTCTATATTACAAATGGCGAATCTCATACAGTACCTGGAACATCATCAGAACCATTTATGAAAGATGATAATTATGAAGTTACTAGGAGAGGTTATACATTCCATGGTTTCCACACAGCAACTGTTCCATATATAAATGATTACACATTATATTGGCAAGTAAGCGATGGAGAAGTATATGCAGATTGGACAGCAAATACATATAATGTATACTTCAATGCAAATATTGATAATGGTAATTTTATAGGCACAAATAAATTCTCTAAAAACATTACAATTTTTGAAGAAGATAATCCAAGCAATATGAAGAAAACAAATATTGATGCAAATAGAGATGATGTAGTAATAAAAATCAAGCAAACATACGAATCAACTATATCAATTGCTTCATGGAATGCTATAGGATACAAATTCATAGAGTGGAATACAAAACCAGATGGCTCAGGTGAAAAATACTCATCAACAGGTTCGTTTGTTGTAGGCAAAAATGACTTGTTCAAAGACTTCCATTCAACCTGGACAGACAAATATGAAAAAGCACAAAATGATGCAAATAAACCTATAGAATTTAATGTATATGCTATTTATGAACCTATAGAGTATACAATCACTTTGAATGGATCGGATTTATATGGTGGCTCAACTACTCCATCAATGCCTATGGATTATGTAGCATCTAAGTCAACTGTTTCTGTAACATTTGATGACTTACTTACAAATTATGAAGCATTGAAGAATTACCCAACAAGAGATGGTTACTTCTTTGGATTTGATGATTATAAGTACAAAGATAATAATTTCTCAGATACAACAAAGAAAAATTACAAAGTTTATTATCAAGCTAATTCCGATGGAGTAGTAACTACTACAACAAAAGAGTTTGATGTACCAAATGTAAACTTTAATCCTACAACAGATGCCGAGAAAGCAAAATATAAATTTACTAATGCAGGTAATTTATCATTTGATGCACAATGGACACCAAAAGTATATAATATAACTTTCGATGGCAACAAGGGAACTGGCTCTACAACGCCAAAAGTATATAATATTAATGGAATAAGTGGCAATGTCTTTAGCGATAAACAAGTAGCAAAAATGACATTTGATTCATACTTTGATGATACAAGCACAAGCACTAGACAAGCAAATTGGCAAAACTATTCAAAAAATAATACATACAATAAAGGCAAATTGCCAGAAGCAGACAGAGTAGGTTATGAGTTCTTAGGTTGGAATACAAATGCTAATGGTACTGGAGCTACGCTCTCTGTTACCGACAGATTCTCAACACCATCAGATACAACATATTATGCAATATGGAAAGCTAAAGAAATACAAGTTACATTTGTTCCACAAGATATTACAAGAAAAGATGGAGTTGATGTACCAGTACAAACACAAAATAGCAGATATTATGGTTCTACAATAGCTACACTCTCTACTGTTTCTATAACAGTTAAATTTGATGAGTTAGTTGGTAGTGAAATATCAACACTAGAAAGAGATGGATATACATTCAATGGCTGGTATACTGTAGACAAATTTGATGGAGCTTTGGTAACAAATTCTGCAGATAGTACAAGAAAACAAAATGGTCGTTACGCAGAGAATGAAACAATAAAAGGAATGCAAGTAACAGATACGACTAAATTTGACACAAGTATTTACTTAAGCAGAATGAGTGGAAAAACAGTAGCAGATTTGAAACCAGCAGATGTAAAAGATTTGACATTATACCCATTGTATGAAAGAAAAGAAAATAAAGTAATATATTATGCTTCAGATTCAAATATGTCTTATGGCTCTTCATATGGTCACTTTGTTACAGAAACAGGAGCAAAAGTAGATTCTACAATTACAAAACCATACTATGATATGGATAAAGTGTACTTTGACTTACCAATAGAAATAAATAATAATAAGACATTTGAATTAAAGAAACAACTTCCTACAATTACAAGACTTGGATATACATTCAAGAAGTGGACAAGTTCACCATCAGAGGGCATCGAAATAAACAACAAAACAATAGTTACTACTACATCAAATATAAATGCTTATGCACTTTGGGAAGTAAGAACATTTACTGTAAAATATCAAGACAATAGACCAGTAAAAACAAATTCTTCTTATGCAGGTCAAAATGCTCCTCTTGCAAATGAGAAAGTAGTATATTACGATGCAAAAGGTGGCAATACTAATACATTGCAAGTTGTATTTGATGCTACATACAGTAATTTGCCAGGATTTTCTCGAATAGTAACACCAAGTATAGCAAGCCCAGTATTTGTTGTTCCAGATAGGAGAAATAATAATGTATTTACACCAGGTGGTTGGACATTCCAGTCTTGGAATACATCAGATCAACAAACAAAAATGTACGGTGCGACTATAAATGATGAAAGTATATTGAACTTCGATTTGAGAAGCAATACAGAAACATTTAATGGACAAGCTGGTAAATCACAATACTTGTACGATGATGATATTAAGCATGAACAATACTTATATCCAGTATGGAAAGAAAATACATATGAAATAATTTATGTAGAGAATATTCCATTTGCTTCATACACAGAAATAGGAAGAGATACTGTAAAATATACAGAATGGGATGCAACTAATGGACTTAAGTATAATATAGGTAATACTCCAGAATTAAAGAATCCATCAAAAGAAGGGTTTACATTCCTTGGTTGGTCAATGTCATCAACATCAGAAACGCCTGAGTTCAATCAAACATATGCTTTGGGCGACTTAACAGATCCATTACCAATTCGATATGTAAATGGCGATAATAATGATACAAGAGTACATAATGAAACGACTCAAACTAAAGGAAAAATATATAGGTTATCACCTGAAGATGAAAGTGAAGTAAAACTGTATGCTATTTGGGAAGCTCTTGCTTATAAGATTACATACATAAATGAGGATACAGGGTTAGAGTTTACTCAATCTCAAAAACTAGAAGCAGCAAATAAAGCCCTACCTTCAACATACAAAATAGATAAAGATGTAACAGTAGGTATACCATCAAGAAGAAGATATGATTTTGAATATTGGACATACTTGAGACCAGATGATACAATAGGAACAAGTAGCGACCCTGTAGTAATACCAGCAGAATCAGAGAATGATAGAGTATTTACAGCATCATGGATTGCAAAGAACTTCGCTATAACACTTGATCCAAATGCACTTCAAGGTGGTATCGGAGAAGAAATCGTATTGCCAATGACTACAGAAGAATCACTTACTTTGCCAGCAGCATCTACATTTACAAATACCAATAAATTAAAATATATTTCTTATTGGTGTACAGATCCAACAGGTAAGTCTGGTCAGTCATTTAGACCAAGAGCAAAACTGCATGATGTATCTGATGGAGATGATTTGATACTCTACGCAATTTGGGCTGGCGG
>JAUNSV010000078.1 GCA_030539055.1 Eubacteriales bacterium
TGAACTGAACCCCAAAAATTGGACAGTTTAATAATCGTTTCTTAGACAAAGGACTTAAGCCTGTAATTTACAGGTGAGAGTCCTTTTAATTTTACTTTAATTCTATCATAATTATAATATTTAATATAGTCGTCTATTGCTAATATCAATTCATCTATATTTTTATATTTATCTTCTTGATCATAAAACATTTCTGTTTTAAGTAATCCAAAGAAATTTTCCATCATTCCATTATCCATACTATTTCCTTTTCTAGACATGCTTTGAACAATACCATGATTTTTTAATCTTTGCTGATATGATTGATGTTGATATTGCCAGCCTTGGTCAGAATGGAATATTAATCCTTCTAAATTTTTATCTTTGAATCCTTTATTAAGCATATCATTTATTTGATCTAAATTAGGTGATTTAGAAGTACTATAGGAAATCACTTCACCATTAAATCCATCTAATATTGGTGATAAATATATTTTTTCGCCACGAAGATTAAACTCCGTAACATCTGTATACCATTTCTTATTTGGTTTTTCGGCATAAAATTCACGTTTAATATAATTATCTGCAATCTTCCCAACAGTTCCTTTATATGATGAATATTTTCTTTTGTTTCTTTTTAGTGGTTTTAAGCCTAGAATAACCATTATTCTATAAACCTTTTTATGATTAACTATATATCCTTGATTTCTAAGTTCTAATGTGATTCTACGATAACCATATCTTTCTTTATTAATAATAAATATTTCTTTGATTTTATCAATTATTTCTTTATTTTTAACATCTTTGTTTGTTTTATTTAAAGTATAGTAATAAACTGATTTAGCTAAACCTGATATTTTAAGAAGAATCATTAAAGGATATTTTAGCCGAAGTTCATTTACAACATTTACTTTTTCTTCTGTTGTTGATTCTTCCTTGCTTGAACAACGGCTCTCAATTTTTTTGAGTATTCAAGTTCCGCTTTTAGATATAAGTTTTCTTCTTCTAGTCTTTTAATTTTTTCTTTTTCAGTTTCATCTTTATTTATTGTTTTTTGTTTTTTCATAATAGTTGGACTCCTTCCGCGTTTTCGTTCAACTATATTATAACCATTTTCTTTATATTTTGAAATCCAATTATGTAATATTCCGTCACTTGATAAACCTATATCAATAGCCACTGATGTAATGCTTTCTCCACCTATAAGAATCCTATTAATAATTTCTTCTTTTTGATAAGGTGGATAATATTTATTAAAATCTTTTTTGATTATTCCTAATCCATGTTTATCTATTAATCGTATTAAATAAGCAATATTATCACTTCTAACTTTATATTTTGCAGACAAGTAGGATATTTGTTTTCCCTCTTTTCTCAATTTGTATATTTTAGCCTTGTCTTTATAACTTAATTTTGACATATAAAAACCCCGTTTCTATGTCCAAGAAACGGGGTTCATATCATTTTAATTATCCTTTTTTTCTTGAACTAATTTTATTTCTCTAACATTCTTACATCTTGATACAACTCTTTGAGCTAATTTAGGTGCATTATTTGCATTATAATTTCTAGCATATAATATATTATTTTTAAAATGACATTTTAGTGGTCTACCTTTAAGGTAATCAAATGATATATCTTCGCCAGGGTTAATTTCGTTATATCTTTCTATAATATATCTTGCTACTTCTGGAGTCATATCATCTGGATCATATTGTGCGAATCCCATACCAATAGGTACACTTGCATTATATAAACCAGCTAGTACT
>JAUNSV010000079.1 GCA_030539055.1 Eubacteriales bacterium
GAACTACAGTTTATAATTAAACTTTTGTTCGCATATTTCATAATATTTAATTTATATATTAATTAGAAATAAGAACTTTGTTTGGAATATAAATTTTATTTTTCTTATTTTATTTTATTTAAATTAATTATTTAATGGCTCTAACAAAAACATAGTTCTCTAATTATTGTACTATTTTTTATAAAATATCACATAAATAATTATTTTGTCAATAATTTTTTTAATTATATTTGATAAATCCATCTAACTAAAATGATTGACAGATTTTTTTAATAACTAATATGCTTAACTTTTTTTAATATTATAAAAACAAAAATATCAAAAGTGTACTGGTCAAGCTTTCTTATGGTGGATCCACCATTTAACAGCTTTGTACTACACCTTACCTTATACCATAACAGCTCCTAAAAATACACATAACAATTTTTTCATAATTAGCCTCCTAATATTTTAATTTTTTATTAATACTTTTTATATAAATTTTATAAGAATTTGTCGTTTATTGTATAAATTACCTCAAATTTACCTACACAAAATAAATCAGCCACCGCTTATGCGAATGACTGACTTGCTCCTTTATTATTTTTATTCACATAGTGGATATGAAAAACTAAGTGCTTCGCACTAAGATTTTCATTACATACTAAAAAAGCATCTCTTATAGAAGAGATGCTTGCTTTCTTTCTTGCTTGCTTGCTTGCTTATGTCATTTCTTGCCTCACTTAATACTACTACTTCGTATAGTTCCATAGATTTTTATCTTTTAGTAGATTGGTAAAAAATGCATCAACATTCTCTCCATCTTCATTTTTAGTTCTATCAAAACTATCTGCTATATCTTTTACATCATAATTGGAATTTACATTTTCTTCTACAACATCAGCAATACTCATAGCTACCTCCATTTATATCTATTAATCAATTAAATACATTATACCATATTTTTATTAATATTAAAAGTAAAATCTCAATAATATTACCATTTAGGTAAAAATAGTGCAAGAATTATAAGACTTCCTAAAGCAATTCCAAAATTCCAAACAAAACAATTTATTAAACCAATATAAGCAATAATTGATAAATATTTATGCCAAATAGGGTAGTTTCCAACTATCATATCCTTAGTTCCAAACCAATTAAAGTACAATTAGCATATATTTATATATTAAATTATTAAATATTTTTTTTAACTAGAAAAATCAAACCGTAAGTTTAGTCACATCAACCCATTTTTCATATTTAGAATATTTTTCTAATTCATCAATTGTAAGTTCCATTGCGCTATTACTACTTCCACAAGCTGGAAACACTGTTTCAAATCTTAATAATGATTTATCTAAATAAACTTTTACACCAGCATTTATACCAAATGGACATACTCCACCAACAGTATGTCCTATTTTTGTTTCTACTTCCTCTTTTGATAGCATTTTCGCTTTTGTACCAAATTGTTCTTTATATTTTTTATTGTCAATTTTTGCATCGCCAGCTGTAACAATTAATATAGCTTCTTCGTGAATCATAAAAGATAATGTTTTTGCTATTCTACACGGTTCACAATGAACAGCTTTTGCAGCAAGCTCCACTGTTGCACTTGATGTTTCAAATTCAATTATGCGATCTTCTATACCATACTCTCTAAAATATTCTTTTACTTTTTTCATAGACATTTTTTTTCCTTTAAAATATAAACTTATATTTATATTTATATTTATATGTGTA
>JAUNSV010000080.1 GCA_030539055.1 Eubacteriales bacterium
AATAATTATTGGTGATAAAATTGCAAGTAAAAAAGTAAGAGTATATATTAGTTTTGAAAATTTTGTAACTCTTGTTTTCTTTATCACTTTTGTCTTTTTACCCATATTTATCACCCTTTATATTCTTATAATTTTTCTATTATTCTAAGTTTTGCACTTCTACTTCTATTATTTTCATCTAACTCATTATTTGATGCTGTTATCGGTTTATTATTTATTAACTTTATTTTAGGCTTAAATTCATCTGGTATTATAGGTAATCCTTTTACTTTATCATCAATTTTACTATATTTTTTAAATATACTTTTACATATTCTATCTTCCAATGAATGAAAAGTAATCACACATATTCTACCACCTGGATTAAGCATATCAATTGCATCAATTAATGCTTGTTCAAATACTTCTAATTCTTTATTTACTTCTATTCTTATAGCCTGAAATACTTTTTTTGCCGGATGTGTTTCCCTTTTTCTTTTTTCAGGCACCGAAGCCTTAATTATATCAACTAATTCTAAAGTTGTTTCAATTGGTTTCTCAGTTCTTTTCTTTACTATATTTTTTGCAATACTTCTAGAATATTGTTCTTCACCATATTTAAAAAATATATTAGTAAGTTCTTCAAAACTATAATTATTAACTATTTCGTAGGCACTAATTTCATTTGATTTATCCATTCGCATATCAAGCCTAGCATCATTATGATAACTAAAACCACGTTCTGTACAATCCAGCTGTGGACTTGATACACCTAAATCGAATAAAATACCGTCTACACCCTTTATATTTCTTTTTAGAAGGTTTTCCCTCAGGTTCTTGAAATTTGAATTTATAATTTCAAAATTATTACCTATCTCACTTAGTCGTTTAGTACTATAATTTATAGCATCTATATCTTGGTCAAAGGCGAAAATAAAACCCCTTTTAATTCGCTTTAATATTTCACTACTGTGTCCACCATAACCTAAAGTACAATCAACATAAATACCATTTTCAAAGATATTCAACCCTTCAATGGATTCATCTAAAAGTACACTATAATGTTTCACTATATCACCATGTCAATATCAAATAAATCTTCTGCTATATCTGATAAATTTTCTTGATTTTTATTAAAATCTTGTTCCCAATTGTTTTTTGACCAAATTTCTAAACGATCATTTACTCCAATAATTACACATTCTTTATTTAAAGAAGCATAACTAGTAAGTGGAGATGGTATACAAACTCTTCCTTGTCGGTCGAATTCGCATTCAGTGGCTCCTGATAAAAAGAATCTTAAGAATGCTCTCGCATCTTTTTTAGTAAATGGTAATGTTTTTAACTTATCGACTATTTTTGTCCATTCATTATTTGGATAAACAAATAAACAACCATCTAAACCTCTAGTAACTATAAACTTTTCACCAAGTTCATACCTAAACTTTGCAGGAATTATTAGTCTGTTTTTTTCATCAATATTATGATGAAATTCACCCATCAACATAGTTAATCACCCCACTATTTACCACAATCAACCACTGCTCACCATTATAATACTATAATTTAATTATTAAATCAATATATTTTTGTAAACTTTACACTAATAAATTCAACAAAAAAAGAGTCATAATTGACTCTTATAATAATTTATTATCTATCTCACTTTTTAGTTGTTTAATAAATTCATCAAAATTTATATTAATGGT
>JAUNSV010000081.1 GCA_030539055.1 Eubacteriales bacterium
TTAGTATTTTCCAATGAACATATAACCTTATTATATGATAAGTTGCTTTTTTTTTGCATTATACACAATATCCCACTAAAATAATAAATCAATTTATGATAGTATCTTAAAATATCAAAATATTTATTATACACTCTATGTATTTGCAATGCTAATTTAATTTTCATTATTGTTTTTTTTTCTTCACCATATAAAAATCGCTTATAAGTTTTCATTTCTCTTGCAAATGAAATAGCATATGGACTAGTTTTTGTTTCACATATCGCATTCGTATGTCTTCTATATAATACTAAATATGATTCTTTGAAAAGAACATAAGATTTTTTATCATTCATTAATAATTGATGCCAAAGAGGATCGTCCTCAAATAAAAATAAACCATAATCATTTTTATAATACTTTCTATATTGTGATAAAGTATAAAATGATGAGGGAGTGCTAAAAAAAGATCCAAGCTTTTGTTTCTCTACATAATACATATTGCTTTTATTATTTGATATTGTATTTATGTAATGCTTATAAAAATTCCCTCTTGTTATATGAATTTTTTCATCTCTCAATTCTATAGGTAAAAATGTAACAATATTGTGTCCATCTAAAAATTTAATAGCATCAAAAACATTATTATTAGCAAATACATCATCACCTGCAATTACTTTAAAGTATTCTGTGTCTATTTTATTCATTATTTTTTGAAAGTTTTTAACAACGCCTTGATTACTATCGGATACTAATAGATTAATATCAGAAAATAATTTTTCATTATTTCTTAACCATTCTTTTACATAAGTAATTGTATTATCTTTTGAATAGTCATCTGATATTACTAAATTAACAATAATATCTTGTCCATAATTTTTTATTTGATATTTGATACTTTCTAATAACTCTATAATGAAATTTTCATGATTATATGTAATAATACCAAATGTAAATTCCTTATCCAAATTCTTTTTGCTCTCCTATACCATATATTTTATCATATTGTTTTGTCATTTGAATTAAAGAAAAATGATCCATTGCATACTTTCGTATTGTTTCTCTATCATAGTTAATATTTATTTTTTGATTTATTAATTCATTTAATAAATTTTCATTGCCATATTCTACAAAAGAAGCATATTTATTATTAAAAATAGTTTCTGGTGCACCAGATTTATATCCTACTACCCTTGTCCCACAGGATAAACTCTCTGCACAAGTCATTGAAAAAGTTTCTTTTTTGGAACAAATAACAAATAAATCTGCAATATTATAATAATTTGATAATTCCACTTTATTGTTTATTAATGGAGAATATATTATGTTCCCTTTTTTTTGAATATCCTTTATACCTTTTACTCCAAGTATTATAAATATTATATTCTCATTCATTTTTCTTTTTGCAATATTTACTACATACTGACCACCTTTGCTATCTGATAAAATATCTGGTGCAGCTGTTAGTACAATTTTTTTATTTATTATTTGTAAGTTTTCTATTAAACTATTATTTCTTTTTATTTTAAAAATATTTGTATCAACACCATTATGTATCACTATTATTTTTTTACTTGATAAAAATGATTGTTTTACTCTATCTAAAAGCCACTGCGATGGAGTAATAATTATAAAATTAAAATCATATAATATTTTTTTTTTGTCATTGAACATTTTATGAGTAAAATCAAAAAATAAACTT
>JAUNSV010000082.1 GCA_030539055.1 Eubacteriales bacterium
AAAAAAATAAGTAAAAAATATAGAAATTTTCAAAATATATGTTATATTATAAGTGTTATGGAATTATTATTTCACGACGAAAAGACAGAAGATGCATCAGTTTTTAAAAGAAAGTGCACAATTCTGTTATATATAATTATGTAGGCAATTTATTTGTCAAAGTGATATTTATAAGTGTTGGTTATAAATATCTTTTTTTATTTTAATAAGTTTTTGTTTAATTGAACTTCATCAGGTTCAATATAATACATGTTTAATGTGTTTAATACTTTTTCATCGCACATAAATAACATAGCCTTAAATGGACAATTGTTATTTAATGATACTCTACATAAACTATTAATATGATTAGCTATAATATGACAATCATTTTGAGTTAAATTTTTAAATGTGGTTTTTTTAGGTAAAACATATCTGATGAATTCATGATTTTTTTCTATACCACCTTTTTGCCAAGAAGCACCTGGATCACAATAAAATACTTTTGATAAAACTTCACCAGTTTTATGATGACATTCTATATTTAATACATCATAAAACTCATGACCATTATCAGTTAATATTATTTCAAATAATCTTTTATAATCATCTTCTGTTATAGTTTGTTGTAAATATTCAAAGACTTTAGTAACTTCATCTGTTGTTTGACTTTTTAATAGAAACATAAGCATGAAATTAGATTTTCTCCAAAATAGAGTAAGAATACATTTAGAATCAGTTTTTAATCCTTCAACAGTATCCATTTCAACAATATTTAATTCAGGATTTTTACTTGTATAATCAATAAAATCATCATATTTTCTTCCAATTAATATTTCTCTTTCTTGTCTAGTTCTACGCTTATTATTTTTTCTTTTTTTATATTTAACAATTCTAGGAAAATCAAGTGGTTTAAATTCAAAAATACCATCATTTACATATCTATAAAAAGTACTTTTACTAAAGCTTAAAACTTCAGGATGATTAATATATAAATGATTAGTAGTTTGTCCCTTTTTTACAAGAGGAGAAATAATTTGATTAATATTAAATATTTCCTCATTATCTAAATTTATTCCTTGTCTACAAGAACTAATTAATTCTTTATAAGAATCATCAGCTTTTCTAGCATAATAAGTTAATCTTTCTTTTCTACAACCACTTCTGGATTTACATCCGTTACAAACGTGTGGAGATTTAGAAAGTTTATCACACGAATAATCTTTATTCTTATCGTTGTAACAATTATTCCAATTACTAGGTTTATAATATATTTTATTTCTATCAATTTCTCTTAAGATAGTAGAATGAGATTTATTTAATTCTTTAGATATTTGATTAATGGATTTTTTGTAGTTTAATCCATCTTCAATGTTTTTTCTATCTTCATAAGATAGGTGACAATAATTTGCCATGATAATATACCTCCTTTATATGACAAATAAATTGCTTGGGGTATATTATAACTGATTACAAAACTAACTGCACATCAATTGTGCACTTTCAAAAAAAATCTACACAAAAGAAACTATATCATCAAGTAAAATAGGTATAGTTGAAAAAATATTGATTATTTGATATACTTTAGTTACCTGAAGATAACGATTCTAACTAACAATAATCCAACATAATAAAAATTGGGAATCTAATTAGTTGCTGGTGTTGAATGCTATAATTTATAGAA
>JAUNSV010000083.1 GCA_030539055.1 Eubacteriales bacterium
ATTTTAGCAACACTATATTTTATATTCATTTATAATCACTCCTTAATATTTTTTCTAATTATTTTATTTTTGTGATAGCAATTATTGAAGAGACTACATATCCAACTGGACATAATAGATGCTCAAACTTATGCAGATTATGAAAATAATCACACTCTTGCAGGTTCCCGGTAGTAAAGATAGTAGATTTATTATCTCTCATTATCTTCTTTAAATCTCTGTTTTTCCTCCATTTTTTTCCTCTTCTCTGCTATTTGATCTGTTCTAGATGTTCTTTGAACAGGTGAAGTATTTTTACAATCTCCCAAATTAGTTAACGAATTTAGAAAACTTTGTCTAGCATTTCCACTATTAACAGTAGTCATTTCTTCATGAGCAGATGGGAGTACATTCAATTGTCTACCAACATACTTCTCTAAAAAAGGTATTTTCATCAATGTACTATTTTTCTGAATAAATTGAGCAACTTTTTGCGTGAACATTAATTTTTGTTTCTTTTGAATTTGTTGTTCATCAATTTTTCCGAAATTTCTATTATTTCGCCTTTCACTCATAAGTACCGCTTGCCTCTTTTTTAATAATTCTGGATATATTTCCGTTGTAAATTTAAACGGTAATCTAGAATTATATATTGAAGATGCTTGTGTTTTCCCACCATTTATACAAAAATTTAAATTAAAAAATCGTTCGATCATCTCCTCAGATATATTTTCTGAATTTTGTGCCATCTCAATTTCAGATTTAAAATATTTTTCAAAAAGGTTTGCTTCTAAAATGGTAATATTTCTGTCTAATTCATCATTTTCATTATCAAAAATATTTTTTTGAATTGGAGAACTTTCATTTTCTTCATGATAAATCATATCTACTCGAGCTATTGTTTGTAAACATTCCATCGTATCCATTTGGAGTAATTGTGAAATATTTCCTTTTATATCTCCTTTTGCAAATTGCATAACAGCACTTTCGCCAATAGCTAATTCTAATATGTTGATAATACCCTGCTCTGCGAGATATCCCCCTCTTCCATATCCCGCCTTCTTACATATCCATTCAGTTAATCCCTCATTTAGTCCCCTACCTAGTTCTTGCCCATTTTTATAGAATTCATGTACCCCCGTTCCATCACTTATTCCAAAAGTTTCGCGTTCCTCTTTTGTCCTTTTAAAAATGGCATGAATAGATTCGTGTAATATCATACCGTGTAATTGTTTATTATTTTCAATATCTGGGATAGTTAAGGTTTTATTTGAATCTTCTTTTGAAAAAATTGTCATACAAGAATTTTCAATATTATACAATCCCCCATTGGTATCGTTATAAATTGTATATACTTTATCTATATTAGTCTCTAATTTCATTCTAACAAAATCTTTGCCATAAATAGAAGTAAAACACTCACAATTGTTTAATGTTTCTTCAACAAAATCAATTATATATTTTTTTAATTCTTCATTCTCCATTTTTAATTTTCCTCCTAAGTTATCATACTATCAAAATATTTTATCATTTAAAATGATTTTATCATGAAAACGAAATAAATACAAGTTCTTTTTTGTACAAAACTAAAAAAGGGATTTTTTTACGGCTCGTTTTTGGATAAAAAAGAACTCGTATTTTTAATATAATTTATAAGTACTACTCATC
>JAUNSV010000043.1 GCA_030539055.1 Eubacteriales bacterium
CATTGGCAAAGCTATAATAAAAATTTAGAGAAAGAAGGAATTAATTATGAATTATGGAGAATTTGGTGGTCAATATGTACCACAAGAATTGAAGAGAAAATTAAATGAAATTGAAAAGGAATTTAATAAATTATCAAAAGATGAAAGTTTTAACAAAGAGTATCTATATTATTTAAAGCAATATATAGGAAGACCTAGCCCATTATATTTTGCAGAGAATTTAACTAAATATGCAGGAGGTGCAAAGATATATTTAAAAAGAGAGGATTTAAATTATACAGGTGCACACAAAATTAATAATGCAATAGGTCAAGTGTTACTTGCAAAAAGAATGAACAAAACTCATATAATTGCAGAAACTGGAGCAGGTCAGCATGGAGTAGCAACAGCAACGGTTTGCAGTTTATTTAATATTAAGTGTACTATTTTTATGGGAGCACAAGATATAAAAAGGCAAAGAGTAAATGTTGAAAAGATGAAATTACTAGGTGCAGATATTGTAGAGGTTACAAGAGGAAAAGGTACATTAAAAGAAGCGGTTGATGAAGCTTTTGAATATCTTGTGAAAAATAAAGAAATATTTTATTTAATAGGGTCTTGTGTAGGACCAAGTCCATATCCAGAAATGGTAAAATATTTTCAAAAAATTATTGGAGAAGAAACAAAAAAACAAATATTAGAGCAAGAAACAAAACTTCCTAAAGCAATAATTGCATGTGTTGGAGGAGGTAGCAACAGCATAGGGCTATTTACGGATTTTTTAAAAGAAAAAAATGTTGATATTTATGGAGTAGAAGGGGCAGGAAAAGGAGTAAAAACAGGAAAACATGCTTCAGCAATTCACAACAATAAAGTAGGAATATTACATGGGATGAAAACATACACAATGCAAGACGAACAAGGAAACATACAAGATGCATATTCAATTTCTGCAGGACTTGACTATCCAGGAATTGGGCCAGAACATGCATACTTAAATTCAATAGGTCGAGTTAAATATGATAGTATTACAGATGAAGAAGCGGTAAATGCCTTTAAATTACTTTGCAAATTAGAAGGAATAATACCAGCTTTAGAAAGTAGCCATGCTATAGCTTATGCAATTAAAATCGCTAAAAAATATAAAAAAGAAGATGCAATAATTGTAAATTTATCAGGAAGAGGAGATAAAGATATTGATACAATTTTAAAGGAGAGTAGTTATGAATGTATTAAATAAATTGGATGAAATGAATATACAATATGATATTATTGAACATAAACCAGTATATACAGTAGAAGATGCTTATATTATATAAAATATTAGCATGTAATAGGGAAAAGTAAGTTTTATATTTGATTTTTTAAGGAGATATAGTAGCACAATATATAAAATGTAAAGAAAAATTCAAATTTATTTGACAGTAACACTTGCATCTAAGATGCAAGTGTTATTTTTTGATTACAATTCACACTATATTATTTAAAAATGAGCAATAAAACTTTTTTAAAAGATAAATTGGTTTCATGTTGACAAAACGACACGAGTGTCGTAAAATCAAATAAACGCAATTTAAGAAAAGGAGATAAGTAAAAATGGATGAAAAAAGAAAACTATTAATGTCACAATATAAAGAACGAAAAGTAATTGGCGCAATATATCGCATTTTAAATCAAAAAAATGGGAGATTTTATTTAAATAAAACTGCAAATTTGCAAGGATCACAAAATTCGTTTAAAAGTTGCTATACTACAGGAACATGTACTCACCCACGTTTAGTAAAAGAATGGAATGAATATGGACAGGACGCATTTGTATTCGAAGTATTGGAAACATGGGAAAAAGATGCTACACAAACAGATGATGAATTTAGAAAAGATTTGGAAGAGCTTTTGGAAATTTGGGATGAAAAGTTACCGAAAGAAAATAGATATTAAAAGACAAGGGAAGGAATATTTTTATGCTTACAAAAGGTAATAATACAAAGCAGTTTATCATAGAGAAGTCAAAGAAACTATTTTCAAAACAGGGATATACTACAGTTACCATGAAAGATGTGTGCATGGCATGCGGTTTAAGTCGAGGAGGATTATATCGTTATTTCGGCTCAACTAAAGAGATTTTTCTTGAAATATTAAATGAAGATAAAGAAGATAAGGATCAGCTTCTTATTAAAAGTATAAAAGAGAATGTACCTGCTTTGCAAATTTTTAAAGGATTTCTTAAAGATAGAAAAGAGACTTTAATTTTGGGAGATTGTAGAGGTTTTTCTTTTGCTGTTCAGGAGTTTACTAAACAAGAGATTAGCCAAAGGGAACACTTGAAAAAACGTATTAACCAAGCAAAAGAAGGTCTTATACTTTTGTTAGAATATGGACAAAAACAAGGAGAGTTTAAAATATTCGATAATGAATGTATGGCATTAACAATACTTTTGTTTCTTGACAGCCTTGAAGTTAATGCATATATATTAGACTTTACGGAAAAAGAGGTTGATATGCAGCTAGATTTTTTGTTACAATTAATACAGCTCTAATTGCATTATGTTTATGATATAATGAATTAAAATAGTAATTTGAAAGTTAGGTGTTATATGAATAAAAAAGAGATAACAACGAAAAAAGATCTAATGACTATCATAAAACTATTACAAAACTCAGAAATAAAATATTGGATTGATGGTGGCTGGGGTGTTGATATACTTTATGGAAAACAAACAAGGGATCATAAAGATATAGATATAAATTTTGATGCACAGCATACAGAAAAACTTTTAAATATTCTTTTACAATATGGATATAAAATCGATACTGATTTAAGACCTGTAAGAATAGAATTGTATAGTGATAAATATGGGTACTTAGATATTCATCCATTTATTTTAAATGAAGGTGGAACTTCAAAACAAGCAAATTTTGAAGGGGGATTTTATGAATTTGATAAAGATTTTTTCGGAAATGCTTTTTTTGAAGGGAAAACCATTCCTTGCATATCCTTAAAAGGTCAAAAAATATTTCATTCAGGGTATGAATTAAGAAATAAAGATAAACATGATATTGCTATTCTTGAAAACATAGCAGAATAGATTACATAATTATAATTCAGAAGTTCAATAAAGAAATATTAAATTAAAGGAGAGATTATTAATGAATAAAAAAACAAAAATAATAATAATTGTCTTTATAATATTGATAGTATGCTTAGGAGGTATGTTTATTGTAGACAGAAGCCAAACATTAAACTTAAAAGAACCAATATTTGCGAGACTTGTTAGTGTTGAAGAAATATATCCTAGTACAAGTATCTATAAGGGAATAGGGTATACAATAAGGATAAAAAAAGACATTAATATTATTTCCGTTACAATGACTATGTTTAATAAAGTAGTTGCTGCATCTATAACATAAATTTAAATTTGAATAAAAATTAAAGTACACATGTAGAAGCATGTGTTTTTTTTGTCATATAGAAAAAAATGAAAATAGCTATTAAATAATGTAGGGGTCGACGCCTACGGCGACCTAAAACTCCAAAGAAATTGCTAAAAAGATAAAATATTATTGTAGTTAAAATATATAAAGAAAGATGATAAAAGTCAAGGAAATGGAGTTTATTTTTTAAAAGAGATATAGTATAATAATTAAAGGAAATAATAAGTAGGTGAATTTTTTATGAATATCATAAAATTTGATTTAGATCAATTAAAAAATAAACAGGATGGTTTTTCATATTATATATTAGGAAGAAGTTATGATTTGGAAGAAAATAATGCAGAACAAGATTATGATAAGGCTTTAGAATATTATAAAAAAGGTAATAATTTAGGGCATCCATTATGCACCTATTCTCTTGGGATTTCTTATAAATTAGGTTTAGGAAATGCTTTACAAATAAATGAAGAAGAAGGAAATAAGCTATTGAAGAGAGCATACTTAGAAATTACGCAACTGTTAAATTCACAAGATACAGATGATATCGAAAGGGTATATGCAAAATTTGTTACAGGTGCATATTATTATTTTGGACTAGGAGAAATAAAAAAAGATCATAAAAAAGCATTTGAAATTATAAAAGATTGTGCGGACAAAGGACACATTGCAGCAATATATGATTTAGGAGCAAATTTTTATTATAATGGAAATGGAACAGAAAGAAATCATAAATTATCAGAATACTACTTAAGAATAGCAAAAGAAACAGGAATAAAAAGAGCAATAGAAAAGTATAAAGAATATGAATATGGTTATGAAAGATAATTATATAAACTGTAATTTATATAGATAATTAAGGTACACATGTAAAAGTATGTGTATTTTTTATATGATAAACTCATAATTTCAAGGTCAAGGGCTACTTTTTACAAAAATCAATAATTGATATTCGATTAGAGCTTCAAGCAGTTGAGGCTCTTTTTTAATGCTTAAAATTAGCCTCAAAAAAGTGATTTTTACGCCTTTTGGGAAATTCTTGGGAAAAACTAAAACTTTGTTTGTCATTTAACCACTATAAATTTCAACAAAAAACTTAAGTCAGAAAATTTCACTTTTTTTGAAAAACTACTCATTTTTGTCTACCAGTAAATTTTGCAACACATTTCCAGCAACTTTATTATGAGATGCTACTGGGTGAACATAGAAGTTTAATGTAGTAGTTATTTGTGAATGTCCTAATCTTGCTGCAATTATTGCGATATCAATATTTTGTGCTACTAGAAGAGTTGCATTTGTATGCCTTAGTCCATGAAATGTGATTATTGGAAGTCCAATTTCTTCTATAAACTTTATAAACCATTTACTAATTGTAGATGGGTGCATTGGATTACCATCTGCTTGCACAAATAACCTATTGGAATCGTGCCACAATCCATTTTGAACTAATTTTTGCTCATCATACCATAACTTATACTCTTCAAGTAAATCAACTACAAATGTAGGTATTGCAACTTCTCTAATTGAACTTTCTGTTTTTGGGTCTTTAAGGAAAACTCCTTTTTCTGCTAGATATTGACTAGATTTATTTATACTTATTATTCCACTTGTAAAATCAATATCACTCCATTCAAGTCCCATAAGTTCTCCAAGTCTTAATCCAGTAAATATAGTTATTGTAATTGCCACCTTATATTTAAGTTCTTGATTTTCTAAATGCTCTAGTAAGTATTTGCATTGTTCTTCATCATAGCATTTTCTTTTAACCTTTTTAGTTTTTGGTGGCTGAACTCTTTCTGCTGGATTATTTACAATTAGTTGCCAATAAACTGCTTTGTGAAGCATTGCTCTTATTAGTTTGTGATGCTCTAAAATAGTTTTCTTTGAAAGTGGTTTAGTTAATCTTTCACCTCTGTTATTCTTAAGCCTTCTAATTTGTGTATCTTTTTCTAACATATCATAAAATTGCATAATGTCTGTTGGCTTAATTTCATCTAGTTTAAACTTACCAAAGTAGGGAAGAATTCTAGTTTCTAAAATCCTAACATACCTATAAAATGTTGTAGGTGCTAGTTCTTTAGAACCATAATCCTTTTTCCAGATTTCAGTAAACTGTTTGAAAGTAATACTTTTACCTGTAATTACCAAACTATTTTCAATATCTGACACAAACTTTGCTAGTTCAATCTCAGCTTGTTTTCTATTGCAATGAACAGTTTTAGTGTGCCTGTTGAGAGTTCCATCTAAGTTGTATCCTTTTGCAAATATTAATCTGTATGTGTTTGTACCTCTTTTTTCTATACTCCCTGCCATAAAATACTCCTTTCTTGTGTGGGAGAGAGTATGTTTTAATCTCTTGTGAGATTAGTATAAGATTGTATATATTAATTATACTAGAGGACAAAATAAAAGTCTAACCGAATCGGGGGTATTTGAAAAATATTTTAGAGTGTCGTAAATTGTCGAAAACTGAGAGACGAAAATTAATAAAAAACGAATGATTAAATAGATTTTTTATGTTGTAAATACAAATGGTAAAATTAAATAATACACCCTTAAGATAAAAAGTGACACATAG
>JAUNSV010000044.1 GCA_030539055.1 Eubacteriales bacterium
ATAAACTGGGGATGGGCGGGAGAGATTGTACAAAATTTAAAGGAGAATGAGAGTGGCACACGCATACCCAAAAAATTACAAAAAAATGGCTTGCGAATTATTAAAGGATTTCAATAATTCGCCCCTAAAAGTTAGTGAGGAGCTTAATATCCCACTAAAAACTTTTGAAAAATGGGCTTATCTTTACAAAAGAAATGACAAAATATTTGATGAAGATTACAAAAGCCCACAAGATGAAATCAAAAATTTGCAAAGCGTTATAAAAAAGCAAAATGAAACAATCGATATATTAAAAAAAGCTTGTGCCTTCTTCGCACAAAAGGAGAAGGCACCCTTTATGTAATTAGTGATAGCACAAAAAAACACACCTACCAAAAAGACATAATAAAAATCAACACTTTTATATCATCATACATAAATACTTTCCCTCTTACTTCTATGTGCAAAATTTTTAATATTAAAAGATCTTCATTTTATCATTATATGACTTACCAAAAAAAAGAGAATGTGAGAAAAGAAAGAATCATTAGAAAAATCTTGTATATTTATGAAAATTCAAAAGGAATTTATGGTGCACCTAAAATATGGGAATGTTTAAAACGCATGAATGAACATACTTCAATAAAAACTATCCAAACTTATATGAGAGAACTTCAAATTAAGTCTATTACAAAAAGAAGTTTTAAAATAAGAAGAAGAAAATTATCGGAGGCAGAATTACTCAAGTTAAAAAATGTAGCAAAAGAAGTAGTAGTCGATGATATAAACAAAGTTTGGGTATCTGATATTACATATATACATACATTGAACAGTGGTTGGGTTTATCTTTCTTCTATAATAGACTTGTATTCTAGAAAAGTAATATCATATAAAGTAAGTAAAATAATGGATACAAAACTTGTAATAAGCGTTTTGAAAAATGCTATTAAATACAGAAAGCCTGAAAACAAAGTTGTAATCCATTCCGACAAAGGCACTCAATACAGGTCAAGAGAATATATTAAATTTTGTGAAAAAAATAATTTAATACGCTCATATACTAGAGTAAAATTCTCTTGTGCTGACAATGCTTGCCAAGAATCATTTCATGCACAATTAAAAAAAGAATTTTTGTATCAAAGAAAAATAGTTGATTATGATGATGCAAGAAAATTAGTATATTTGTATATAGAAACATTTTATAACAAAAGAAGAATCCACTCTTCTATCAATTATATGACTCCAGATGAATACGAGTATAAAAACATACAAAAAGTAAATTAAAAATTAATTATAATAACAAAAGAGACCATTTTTCTATTTATACTATTTTAAAAATAGAGCATAAATTGTTCTATTTTTTTATAAAAATTTATTATAATATTAGTATAAAGGAGAAAATTTATGACATATAATTTAAAAAAAGTAAAACAAAAAACAAAGGAGAATACAAAATATGATGATTATTTTATTAGAGAAGTTTTTAAGTATTATAATGAGCTAGATAGTGAACCAAAAAAAATAATTGAGAAGAAAGTAAAAACAATTTCTTACATGCTATCAAAGTATGACTTTACTAATTTGCAAAATATGTGCTATTTAATGAACTTAAACAGACAAAGCTTTTATAATAATTCTGTGAATATCAAAATCAATATTTACACATCTGATACAGAAAATAACAATATTAATAACAAATCAACCCTAAAATCCAACAAATTCATTTTCAACATGAAACAATTAAAGAAAAACTATAAAAACAATAAAAATATTAAAGAAATAAAAGTAATTTACAAAAAGAACAAAAATTCAAAAATTGGAGATAAAGAAAGAAATTTGATTTTTAATATTTTTCAAAAAAGCAAGGGTTCTTATGGGAGAGACAGAATAACAGATGTATTAAATAAAAAATACAATATAAAAGTAGGTAAAGATCTTGTTAGCAAAATTATGAAAGAAATGAATCTTTATTCAAACTATAACACTAGGCAGAAAGTAACATTCAATAAACGC
Source organism: Eubacteriales bacterium (assembly GCA_030539055.1). Taxonomy (GTDB): domain Bacteria; phylum Bacillota; class Clostridia; order Lachnospirales; family Lachnospiraceae; genus UBA3633. Next base: position 1,993 of record JAUNSV010000044.1, read on the forward strand.
CCAACTACAAAATTAGTATGCCAAAGCAATAATGCATTAATTTCAACACAAAAAAGCAAAACAATTACTTGTAATGAAACTAATAATGAAGCTTATAATAATATTAATTTTTTCCAAAATTATAATTTATCAAATTTAATTATTAATTTAGATGTGCAAAATATTAATAAAATTTGGACTTCAGATATTACTTATATTAAAACTATAAAAGAGGGCTTTGTATATTTATGCACTATTATGGATTATTATTCTAGAAAAATAATTTCATTTATTTTATCTAAAAAAATGGATGTAAAATTAGTAAATGATACTTTAATAGGAGCTGTTAATAACCGTGGGCAAATTAAAAATATAATTTTGCATACAGATAGAGGAACGCAGTATAGGAGCTTGCAATATATTAATCTTACAAATAAGTATAAAATTCTTAGGTCTTATACAGACTTAAAAAGAAAATGTGCAGACAACGCTCGCCACGAGTCATTTCATTCTATATTAAAGAAAGAATTAATATCAAAAACAAAGTTATTAACTTTTGATACTGCCAAAGAAAATATTAATGAATATTTAAATTATTATAATGAAGAAAGAATCCACACAAAACTTAATTTCTTATCGCCAAGTCAATTTGAATACAATATAAAACAAAAAGGAGAAACATATGAAAGTAATTAATTTTAATGTAACAAGTTTAAGAGCAATATTAGAAAAAAATAGGAACTATTTTTTAGAAAATAAGGATACTATTTTTATTTTGCAAGAGCCAAAAATGAAAGAGCCTTATTATTACACAGCTATTATGAGTGGAAAGGAAATATTAAAATATGAAAAATCGTTAAAAAATAAAAAGCAATCAAAAAAATTGAAACACTACGGTTATTCTTTAGCTTCTGGATATTTTTGTGTAAGAGAATTACTGGGTGTACGGTTTATTTCTATATATATGCCTTATGCAAATCCCAAAATTGAAAAAAGAATATTAGAAAGAGAAGAATTTGAAAATGAAATAAATATTTTGTTATATAATACAACTGATAATAGCAAAATGCCAATAATTATTGGTGCTGATTATAACCCAATGGATGCAAAAAAGTCTGAATACTTTGGTAGAGCTTCAAGTTTCCACGAAGATTTTTTTAATATGCTAAAGGAACTTAATTTGGTAGATATATATTCATATTTTGATAATAAAGATTCTATTAATAAAGATTTTAAAAAAATTGATTTTAAAGAATTTGAAAAAGATTTTTATGTTACTAAAAAAACTTGGTTTAGGAGTGAGAAAGATAAAATTGATATCAATTCTGGTAAGGGTAGCGACCTTGATTATATTTTAGTATCTGAAAAAATTAAAGAAAACATAACAGATGTAATAATAAATTATAATGTGCAAAAGTACGACCACCAACCTATAGAAATTCAACTTGAAATTTAAAGACAAATCAAAGTATTACCAAATACCCAAAAAATAAATTAATAAATATAAGGAGAACAACATGACTTTTTTTACAGATATAATAAAAGAAAATTTAAAAAAGAATTTATCTTACCAAGATATGTGCTTCATTTGCAACAAAGCAATAGATGAATATAATAATAAAAAAATACCTCTTATGAACCCACTTTCACCTAAAGAGTTTTTAATTAAATACTATAAAAGTATGCCAACACAAGAAGAAAAAGAGTACATATTAGATGTTAAAATTAAGCACATTAGACCTCAGTGCATAAGTGATCTTACAGAATATTTTAAAAAATTTTTTATGAATACAAAAATGTATGAAGAAATTTTATTTTACTTGCAATATATTATTACAAAAGAAGCAATAAAATTAAAAATTAATAATTATAAAAATTGCAAAAGATCAACTCAAGTAATGAAGCAAGTACAAATGGAAATATTATACAGTGAAGAAATAAGAGCTTTATCTGTAGAACATATTTATAGAAATAAAATGGCAGCTGGCATTGATGATATCGCATCAAGAAGATTTAGTGATAAAGCAAAAATGATGCTTTCAATAGACCCAAGGGAAGAAAAATTTACAATAGGTGAATTAAAAACATTCAAAAAATATGACAAAAGTAAAAATAAAGAAAGAGAGTATATGTTAGCTAATGTAAATGTAAGAGTAATTTTAAAATTATATAAGTGGGCAATTGAGCCAATCATAAATTTAATTAATGATGAAAATGGCTTTCACAAAGGTAAAGGTTATTCTATTCACGATTTAATAATAAAATTAAAAGATAATTTAAATGAATGGTTTGATGATGGCAACAAAGGCTTATATATAGTAAAAGTTGATATACAAAAATTTTATCCTAGTATAAGGCATAAATTTTTAAAAAAGTATATGCCACTTCCAGACAAAATAATAGATGTTTTTTTAGATAGTAATTTACAAATGGGGAATACTATAAATTTATATGATCATAATGCTATTAAACCATATGATGAAAATAGTAATATAAAAGAAAGACTTGGAGATGATGAAAAAGGGGTTGACTTAGGTTTTTCTTTATCGCAAGATTTTGCAGCACTTGCTTTATCTGGTCTTCAAAGTGAAATAAATATAGCATTAAATAAGTTACATAAAAGAAGAATCCCACTAGGTAATATTAAACCAGGCACACTTTATAGGTTTGTAGATGATATAATAGTTCTTGCAAAAAATAAAGAGGAAGCTTTATTAATATTAGATACTATAGAAAAATTTTTGTTTCGTGATAGAGGTTTATTAATAAATGAAAAAAAAACAAAAATAATTTATTTTAATAAAGTTGGTTTTGATTATTGTGGTTTTAGGTTTGAATACGATCAAGAATTAAATACAGTTAGGCTTAGTATATCAAAAGACAAAGTAAAACAAAAAAAGGAAGAAATAAAAGAACTATTACATTCAAAACGCCACGATAATAATATACATCAAATATTGAATACAAAACTAAGAGGCTTTTATTTGTTTTACAGGTACACAGATTCTTCTTATGAAACATTTAAAGAAATAGATAATTTTGTAACTGAAGAAATGTTATCATTTATTTTTAGAAGATATTATAAAAATAAAGGTAAGAAACTACGAAATAAATTTAAGGAGGATCCAACTATTAGTAAAAAAGTAAAAATAGATGAAAACTTACGATATAGGTTTTTTAATAAAATAAATTTAAATGATGAATTAATAAAATTGAGTGAACTATCTTGTCATCCCTATCAAAGGATGAAAGAATTTCAAAATTACTATTTTTATAAAACTTATTTTGATAGGTTAAACGCTGAAAGGGCGGAAATACGTAAGAATTTTATGAAGTTTCTGTGAACTTTTCAAATAGGAAAATTTTTGAGGCCCAAAAAAGCTTGAAAAATCGTTCATCAAAATCAAAAATTTTAACAAAAAAAATGTAAAAATAAAAATTTGAGAAGAGGGCATAATTTGAAAAATGGAGGGTAAATTTTTTAAAAATTTTTCAAAAAACCCTCCCTCAAATTTTTTAATCTTAATAAAATCTTAATCATATCTTAAGGTAAATTTATGAAATTATGGCTTGACAAAATTTGCTTTCTGGTATAAAATGAAATTGTTAAAATTCGCTAAATTTACAATCTTTGGCCGATTTTATCAACCAGGTGTTGCTAACAAGTCTGGCTTAAATATTATAAAATATAATATTTTTCCTAAGTTCTTGTTAAATATGAAACAACACAAAAATGTATAATTTCTTGCCTTAAATCCCCTGGGGATGGGCGGATTGCTATGAGATTATAGTTTTTTATAGTAACCTGTATTTT
>JAUNSV010000018.1 GCA_030539055.1 Eubacteriales bacterium
ATTTATAATTAAATAAAAGTAAGTTTGTGGAAGTGAAAACCAACACGCAAAAAAAGAAAAAAATAAATAATATGAAATTTGAGCATAAAGAATATAATAAAAAATATTTTTTGTTTTTTTAACTATGTTATTTAATTTACCACACAAGAAACCTATTAAAAAAGAAAAAAATATTACGCCAAGAACCCCAAAATCATAATATGCATCATAAATAAAAGTTCCAGTTGTAAGCTCAGCTTTATTTATATATAAAAAAAATTGAGTCAAACTTGGAAATAAAAATTTTAATCCCGAAAAAGTAAAAAATGGATATAATCCTTTTAAACCAAAAGCATGATTTCCTATATTTTTTACTAAATAGTTAAAATTTTCATAATTATTTGCTATATATATATATGGTTGCTGTATCCAAATGGGAATATTTTTATCTTTTAAATCAAAAATATCTATTAAATATTCACTCGTGTGAGCTCTGTATATACTTACAACTATATATAATGAAGCGATTACTATTATTAATAATACAAAGAAAAAAGTCATTTTAATAATATAATATGAATTTTTTCTCTCCCACAAAAAATCTTTATCAATACTCTTTTGCACTACAAAAGTAAAAAACATCAATATGTATGATAAAATAATCCCAGACCTTGAAACTAATAATAAAGATAAAACTGCTGGATAAATAGCAGAAAGAAGTACTACAAAATCAATTTTTTGTTGTTTATTATAATATAAAACACCAATTGATGGTATTAAAGTATAAGTAATAGTAAGATAATGTAGTCCTTTTATATGAAAAGTTGAATATGCATGTGGTGTTTCTATTGTAAAAAGAGGTATGAATTTTAAAAGATATGCTTCGATAAAGAAACATATTAATGAAAAAATACATATTGATATTATCAATAAACCAGTAAAAGCTCTTATTGCATTCTTATCACTCGCTTTTTTCTCCAAAGTATTTATGTCTGGTGTCAAGTCTTTTAATATATTTTCATTTTGCATAATAAATTTTTTTGTAGCAATTTCATATGCAAAATAAAATATAGGATATACAACAAAAAAGCAAATCCATGTTTTTAATTCAAATGGACTTGCCAAATTGCTTAATTTTAATAAAGAAATACCTAAGCCACCAATAAAACCAATTGATAAAATGCCTCTAAAATTAATTATTAAACCACTCTTTCTTACTTCTTCTACATATAAAATTATTGATAATAATAAAAGAAAGATAGAAGAATATATAAAAAAACCATATTGATGAAACACATAGCTTATTATAAAAAATAATATATAAGTAAAAATCATCATTTTATATTAGTCTCACTTGAACTTGCCTTAGGTGCAATAATTATATTTGAAGTAAATGAATCAATTAATCTTCTATCACCTTGTGTAGTAGTTTCTGTTCCACTGTCATCTGCACTATTCAACAATTCACTATCAACTATAGATACTAATACTATGATTTGTGTATCTAAACCATTATATTTTACACCATTTGGCAATAATTTTGATATCTCAAAAGAATATTGAGTTGTAGTATCTAAGTTGTTGATATTAATTTCTGGCAAATCTATAGAATACAAGTTCTCTAATATATTCCTTGGTGCTGATACTGTTAATCTTTCTTTATTTATTACTGTTCCTATGTAAGTGTATCCACTTGCTACTTCTCCAGTAACTAAAGCATTTATTGAAATACTTTTTGTTTCATATATCATTGCTGTATATGCAATCTCTTCTATAGCAGGATAAGTATTTGGTAAAATCAATACATTATTATTTTTGTCAAGAAATAATAGTTTGGATGTGCCACTAAAATTGTTTATGCTATGAGATAAATCTATGCTTATAGCAACACTATGTATTTGTTCTACTTCTTTTTCTGGTCCATTTACATACACAGACTCGGGATTTAATGTTATTGGCCCCAAAATTTTACCTAAGGGTAGATTCCCATACGATTGAATTGTAATATCAAAATTTTTGGAAGAGAGTGCATCTGTTGCTACATTTACTACTTGTGGCTCTATACGCACATTAGTTATCAAATTTTGTATATCTTTATCTATTTCCAAATGGACTGGTATTGAGCTTGCTGATTGAAGATTGTAATCATTTGCATCTACATAAGCATAAAAATGCTCCGTTTTTACTTGACTTGCTTGATCTGTTCTTACATCATATGATATTGATACACTTTTTATATCTCCTAATTCAAAAACTTGACCTCTAGAAATAAAAGTATCTTGATTTTCCAAATTAAGATCTACTCTAGTTTGATCGTATATTATAGGTTTAACTATTCCCATAACAATAAACCATACTAAAATGGCTGACACTAAAGACATAATTTTTAAAAACAAATTATTTGAAAGAAACTTTTTCATCTCCAAGCCAACCTTTCACTTTATCTATAGAAGAAATAGCTTGTTTTTTATCCTCAATAGAATAAAGTTTAAGTAAGATTTCATTTAATTCTTTTTCGGATTCTGTTGAAACAAGCTTGCCATCGGAACAAAGCGATACATGCCCTGTTTCCTCGGATACCACAAGCACCAAAGCATCTGATTTTTCAGACATTCCTAGTGCTGCACGATGCCTTGTACCATATTCTTTTGGTACAATACTATTAGTTAAAGGTAAATAACAAGTGGCTGCTCTAACTTTATCGCCAATAATTAATACTGCTCCATCGTGAAGTGGTGTATTCTTTTCAAAAATATTAATAAGCAATTGTGATGTTACTATTCCATCTATTTTGATACCAGTTTTTTCTATTTCTTCTAATGATTCATTTTGTGCTATGACTATTAACGCACCTGTTTTTACTAAACTCATAGAAAAACAAGCTCTTGATATTTCACTAAAAGTTTTTTCTGATATTGTCTTTTTTACATTCATTTTAGGTAATATTTTCGCAAAAAAATTTTGTTTACCTAATTTTTCTAAAGCAGATCGTAGCTCGGCTTGAAATATGACTATTACAGCTATAACTGTGATAGAAGCAACCTGGGTCAATACCCAAAGGATAACTGTAAAATTGCAAATATATGAAATAAAAACAAAAGCTAAAATCACTACTATTCCTCTAAGCAATATCCATGCTCTTGATGTTTGAACCCATCTCAAAATTTTGTATATAAAGTATGCAATAATAAGCATTTCAATAATACCCGAGATAGTAACTTTAGGTAATAAAGAAAATAGTGTTTGTAATTTAACACTTTGCTCTAAAAATAAATTATTTAAGTCAAATTGTAAATACATATTATATAATATAAACTAATTTAATAAAAAATACAAGAATTAATTAACTATTTATTTATTAAATCTCCCTCCTTTATATCATTTTGATTAAGCACTATATGGTCATATGATGAAAGACTATAATTTAATCCCTTTTTAATTATTGCATACTCGTTTGTTTCTTGTAAAATCTCTACATATTTGAAAACAGAATATCCTTTATTTACATTGTATACACCAGGCATTCTTGATACAGAGTTGATAGTGTATGTGCGATAATCACTAGATTGCAAAATATCTAGCATATTCAATTTGGAATTAGATGAAAAGTCTATATAATAGTTTTTTTCATCCTCTTTTGATATATCTATATCATTTAGCATTATTTTTTCATTTTTAGAAAGTAAATATATATATTTTTCTCTAGTAAGTGGGTCCTCTATTACAAAATCTTTTGGCAAAATATAACAATTTTTTCTTGCAATTGATTTTAGTGGTATTTTTAGCCCAGATGTTTGTGATGTAATAATATTGAATTCTAATACTCTTGTATCTAGTAGATCTTCTAAGTATTTATCTAGTGTAAGTACATAATACTTTTCATCATTTATCATACTAAAAGTTAATTTAGCATTTGTTGTTTTTCTAATCAAAGGAAACTCTATTTTAATATTTTTATTTATTAATTCTCCTAAAAATAATTTATCACTCTTAAAAATAATTTCATAAGTTGGATTAGTAATTATTTTGGCAATTATAGTCCCTTTATCTGTTTTTATATTATTATTTACTACAGTTTCACTATTATTTTCTATATCAAATATATTATCAATTGAAAATATTTCTTCTTTTGTTTTTTTCTCGAATCCATCTATGTGATATGACAATATACCAGAATTTTGAGCATAGTATACATTTTTTTTATTTAAGTATGAACTAACAGAAGTGTTTTCATTTGATTGAATAAAACTCAATTCATTAATTGATTGATTGATTTTTGTATTGTAATCATATGTCAAATCAAAATGTAAATTATTAATATTTGATGCATACTTTGATAATTTATTTTTAATATTGTTATAATCCTTTTCTTCCATAGAATAATTATTATTATTATCTATTTTTTCATTTGATACAGTATAAACTAAAGATCCTTTTTTTATTCGGCTTCCATCAAAAGCATAATATGATATATATCCATCATCATTTTGCAAAATTACTTCTTCATCTCTTATAATTAAACCTATTTCTTTATTTTCACTAATTATTTCTCCAGGTATTACTTCATATATTTGTATTTCACTTTTATTAATAAATTTATATAAACTAAACAACAAAAAAAACACTATTGCAATTATTATAATAATGTAAATATAAAATGAATATTCTTTTTTTGTTTTTATTTCTTCCATTATTTAATATAAGGTTGCAAGAAGATTATCCATATTGCGGTACACTGCTGTATCATTTGCAGAATTTAAAACTATAGCATAAAATGTTTCACCACTTGAATTTTGTTTTGCAAAAATAGATAAACATCTTCCAGCATTATTTGTTGAACCAGTTTTTCCTCCTATTACAGACACATTTTCTTTTGTTTGTTTTTCTCCATTCAAATATTTATTTGTTTGTGTCCATTCTATATTTCTACTCTCACCAGTTTCGCTTACAACAGTAGCATTGTATTTACTTGTACCAATTATTTTATTAAATAGTTCATACTTACTTCCCTCTCTCATAAATAAATATATATCAAATGCTGTAGAATAATGATATGTATCATCTAATCCATGTGGATTTGTAAAATGTGAATGAACTGCTCCTATATTTTCTGCAAGTCTATTCATAAGAAGTACAAAATCATCTACAGAATTTGCTACATTCTCTGCTAGAACTATAGCACAATCATTACCAGATGGGAGCATAAGCCCATATAATAAATCTTCTATTGATATTTCATCACCTCTTTTTAGTCCTGCCATTGACGAATGAACCCCTAGGTTAGTAGCATTCGCACTTACTGTTACTTTTCTACTTAAGTCATCACACTCTTTTAATACAGTAAGAAGAGTAATAATTTTTGTAAGTGAAGCAATTGATCTTTTTGTGAATACATTTTTATATTTATATATTGTTGAATTGTCGGCGTTCTCTGAGAATAAAAGATATGTATCTACAGTTACACCTTTTGCATCAACAACTTTATCTACACTTGGTAAAAATAAATTTTTGGAATATGCGTTAGAATATCTTTCTTTATTATCTTCATATAAAAATAAATTAATATTTTCCATATTGTATTGATTATTTAAACTACTCTTACAAGACATCATACAAAATGATAATAATACAATAATAAAACAAAGTAGTATTCTTTTTATTTTATTAAAAATTACCAAGATAAATCCCCCCTATCTAGTCCCAAGATAAGAATTTCTGCTGTAGCCATATTAGTTGCTATAGGTATTGTATAATCATTACATACATCCAAAACTTCAGACAATTGATTGTTCTCTATAATATTTTCCATTTTCCCCTTAAAGAAAAAAACTATATCTATACCATTCTCTCTTATTTTAGTTACAAATTGATTAATGCCTCCTAAATTCACAGGCAAACAAATAACCATTTTTGTATTCAATAATTTGTTGAATTTATCACCCATGCCATCTATTGTATAAATTTTATGTTTGGATAACATTCTTCTATATGCTGTACAAAAATTTTCTAATTGTAACATTTTATCTTCTGTTGCTATAATTCCAATATTCATTTAATAACCCCCTGTTGTTCTATACACTCTTGTATTTGATGAAATATTTAATACAACTCCTATACCTAAGTAAATTGATAATAATGATGATAAGCCTTGAGAAAAAAACGGCAAAGGAACTCCTGTATTTGGCACTAATCTAATTGCTACGCCTATATTAATAAATGCTTGAAAGCCAATCCAGGAACCTACGCCAACGCAAATATATTTTGCACTTTCATCCCTTTGATGAAATGCTATTAAAAAACATTCAACTACTAGTAAAATAAATAGTAATATTATAAAAAAACTTCCTCTAAAACCTATTTCCTCTCCCACTACAGCAAATATAAAATCATTAGTTTGCTCTGAAAGCCATCCTGCATCTTTTACAGATAGTGTTGATTGATTATTATACCCTTTTCCAGTTAAACCACCAGACCCAATTGCCGTAACAGAATTCTCTTGTTGATAATTGCCCTCGGAGTTTGCATCTGGGTCTAAAAAAGTTTCTACTCTTTCTATTTGATAACTTTTTATACCTGGAATTTTTCTTGCTAGACCAGACTTAACAAGGAGCATAAATGATATTATTATTACAGCAACTACAATAAATGAATACGCAATAATTTTTCCCTCTATTTTAGATACAAGAAACATACATAAGACTATTGTTGAAATTATTATAACGCTCGATAAATTTGGTTGAACCAATACTAATAATGTAGGAATAGAAAAATACATAATCATTTGCATAATAGAAGAAAAATTATTTATATATTTATCTTTTTTTGATAAAAAATCTGCCATAAATATTATTATAGCAAATTTTAAAAATTCTGCTGGTTGTACTTGACCTACAAATGGAACCTCTATCCATCTTACAGCATTTTTACCAAAAGCAGTACCATATACTAATACAGTAGCAAGTATAACTATAGAAAAAATATATATTGCTCTTGAAAATTTTATTATAGTTCTATAATCAATTAATGACAAAAAAATACATATTCCAAAGCTTGCAAATGAACCTGCAATTTGCCTAGTTAGTATTCTTGCTGTAAATGATGAAGCAGAAGCAACAAAAAATACTCCTACTATATTCAAAACGATACAATAGAATACAAGTCTAATATTATAATTTTTTAAATTAAAATCCATATTTTTTAATCTGTTACATTCGCTATTCTTGTCTTACTTGCATTTTGTGATATTACTTGATCATAAGTAGCATATCCATAGTAATAATTATATATACTGTTTGCTAAACAAGCAGCATTACCTGAAGAGTAGCCAAAGGGTATCATTACATTTACAGCAATTTGTGGGTTGGTACTTGGTGCAAATGAAATAAAGACTGCATGATTACCTCTATCATTTCTCTCTTCAGCCGTTCCAGTTTTGCCAGAAATTTGTACTTCGTTTTCTTTAGAAAAAGCTACTCTTGCATTTCCTTCTGTAACTACTCTTCTTACTCCCTCTTTTACTGTAGCCCAAGTTAAATCACTAAACTCTAATTTTCTAATTACTTTTGGTGCAATCTCTTCAATAATTGTACCATCTTTGGATTGAACTTTTGAAAGGCAAGATAAATCAAATACTGTACCATTATTTGCAAGTGCTGTTGTATATTTTGCCATTTGTGCATTATTAAATGAGTGATTACCTTGCCCTAGTGCAGATCTTTCTGGATCTAGATTGGATATACGAGTAATTGTTTCTTCGATTTCAAGACCTGATTTTTCATTTAAGCCAAACATTTCAGCATATTTATATAAATTTCTTAAACCAGTATCTGTAGAATAAGTATTTGTTTCATCAAATGATAATAAGTGTCCTAAATTAGCAAAAAAGCAATTGCAAGAATTTTTTATGCCATCTGAAAGCACTTGTGTATTGTGCGAGTATGGATAAACCCAACATCTTAGTGGTTGATCAATATCTTCATATAAACCAGTGCAAGTATATGTGCTTTGTGGTGTTATAGTCCCCTCTTCCAATGAAGCTATAGCTGTTATAGGCTTAAATGATGAACCAGGTGCAATAGTTTTTTGTGTAGAAAAATTTAACCTTGGTAAAGTTTGGTCAGCATTCAAATAATCTGAGTATGCTTTTTCTGTTATTCTATTATTGTCATAAGATGGATAAGAACATAAAGCTTTTACTTTACCTGTATTTACATCGGTAATAATTGCACTGCCATTGCAAGGGTCCATAGCTAGGTCTTTTGCTGTGATTTGCAAGCGTAAAATCAAATTTACCATATAATTAAAAGTATATTCATCGTTGGCTGTTTTTAATTTTTCATACTCTTCTTGATTGAAATTTAAAACTCCTTGATCATATAGAGCCATAATTAATAAAGAAGCAGGAATATTTTTATTTTTAATTTCAAATTGATATACTAATTTATCATAGCTTTCTTCACTATCAAACTCTTGCAATACATAATTTATAAGATAAGAGTATATTGTATTTGTATCTGCATATCTTTCATCTCCCATAATTATAGAGGCATCAACCCATGATTGTTGAATACATTTCAAAATATACTCACTTACACTAATACTATCCTCTCTCCATAGTTTATATTCATTTGATTCTTTATCTATTTTATCTGTTAATATTATTCCTTTTGATACAAGAGTTCTAAAAACTGCAAGTAAATAATTTTGCATATCTTGAGGTAATTCTTTAAAAATAGTTGAATCACGATTTACCAAATTTTGATAAATATTATTTCTTACTCTATCTTTACATACTAAAAATGTATTGTATATTTCTTTTTCTACTTCACTTGCATCCTCTTTATTGAAGTGAGAGTAATCTAGAATATTATTGTTTATCAATTGATAATATGCATCTGATATAGAAAGTCTCATATTAGATGCTTTTTTTCTTGTATTATCTACATTCTCATTTACTAATCTTCTTGCTACAATAGCTGTAAGTTGTTGCTCTAATAAGTGATACACAGCAATTTGATCTTTTACGCTTATGCTCAAATACACATCGTTGCCACTTGATGGAAGTTTCTCTTCCAAAACTTCTAACACTTTTCCTCTTGAGTCTACATAAATACGCCTATATCCAGTTTTACCACGCAATGTTTGCTCCATTGTTTTTTCTATACCACATTGACCTATTGTATCTCTTAAAGTGTATGTTGAATCAATTTTGGAATATTCATCAAACAATTCCCTTGTTATAGCGCCTGTATACCCTATTATATTTGCAAAATATTTTGCATAATTATATCTTCTAAGAGAAGATTGTTCTGCTTCAACTCCTTTTAAACTTCCTTTGTTCTCTAACATTTCAGATAAACATCTATCGGATATATTTGTAGCTATAGTAGTTGTTTGATATTTTTTAAATGATGTTAGTCGCATTGTAAAATGGATTCCAACCATTAGGAGCATAGTTTTATCATCTATTATTAATATATTGCCATCCTCACCAGTTATTTTATCCATAGCATATCTTTTTTTTGTATATTCAAAAGCTTCTTTTGCACTAATATTTGATGGATATTTTCCACTAGCTGTATCTAAGTCTTGCACTGTTCTGCCATATACATTAGCTATAAATGTTTTATATTGTTTATCACTAGTTGTTGTATAATAAAATACTCCATCATCATCAATTTCAATATTATAATTTATTTCCAAATTACAATTGTATTTTAAAAATAAATTAGCAAGCCTCAAATACATATTGTTTCTATCATTTATACCATTGTTTTCAGCTTGATAATCATCTGAGTCTTGAATAGTGATATTCCACACAAGCTCATTATATGCAAGAAGATTACCATCCTTATCATATATGTTGCCTCTTGTGCCAGGAATAGAAACCTCTCTAAATGATTTTTCTATATATTGCTCCATGAATTGGTTGCCGTTTAATACTTGCAAAGAAAATAAATTTACTATAATTACTATAAAAGCTAATACAAAAACAAGACCTAAACGAGATATTCTATCATTTAAAATTGATATTACTAATGATTTAATTATATTCAATATATCTTTAAACATTTTTAATACAATTTGTCCTCTCTACTCTTTAACATAAATGCGAGTTTGTATAATAAAATTGAAATTAGAAGTGTCATAATAATTGATGGAAGCATAATATTTAAAAATGAATGCAAAAAACTTCCTCTTCCTTTTAATAAAAAATTGCTTATATAAATATAAAAATTAAGAATTAATGAATTAGAAATACTCAATATCATAAGAAATGAAATATTATCTTCATATACATAATGATTGATAATCCCATTTACATAACCTATTATAATATAAATAAGTGAAAAATATCCGAACTGTCCTGTATAAAAAATATCGAGTATTATACCACACATGATGCCTATGAATAGCCCTGTGCTCTCTCCATATATAAATCCACTAATGAATGTCATAAATAGTAGTAAATTGGGACTAGCTTTTAAAAATGGAATTAGTGGACAAAGTGAAGTTTGCAAAACAAAAGCAAATACTACTATTATACTTAAAATTAATAATTTTAATATTTTTTTTATTATTCTTTTATTACTTTTCATTATTGTTGTCTTTTAAAATAATCTGATTTTGTTTCTGTAATTACTAATACTTCAAATAAATTTGTAAAGTCTGCAACTGGCATAATGTATCCAGATTTTGATAATTGTGAATCATCAATTGTAATATCTGACGCGTATCCTATTAATATGCCTGGTAAAAATTTAGAAGAAATATTGGATGTTACTATTTTATCACCATCTACTATTATTGATTGAATATCTATATGAGTTAGTTTAATTCTGTCTGTATTAAATAATGATACATCACCCTCAACAATACAAGTAGCACCAGAGTGTTGAGTCATTGCTGTAACTCTGGATTCATCATCTATAATAGATCTTACTGTAGCATAGTTTAAACCAACATCTGTAACTATTCCTAGTAATCCACCACCAGATATTACATTCATATCCACTCTAATACCATCATTTTTGCCTTTATTAATTCTAAACACTTGAAACCATTCTTCAGAGTCTTTGGCTATAACTCTTGCAGCTACTTTTTTATATTGTAAATAGTCTTGATCTAATTCATATAAGTTTCTTAATCTTTCTAACTCATAAGTTTCAGCTTTTAATCTGTTATTTTCCTCTATTTTTTCATTTAATTCTATATTGAGTGCTTCAATAGTTGCATTTGCTACTACAAGATCCTTTTTTTCTGATACTTTTTGTATTACATAAGTACCAAAAGAATTGACACTTGATTGAATTGGCACTAATACAGAGTTTACAACATTTCTAACTGGATTAAAAATATTTGGCATAATAAAAGAAAACACTATTGCAAAAACACATAGTGAAGTCAAAAAAATAAAAATAGGTTTTGTAAATTTATCTCTCATTATTTTTTATCGAAAAAACCTTCCTCTTTAAAACTATAATATTTGTTGTCACCTATTATAATATGATCTATAAAATGAACTTCTACAAGCATTGATACTTTTAAAACTTCTTTTGTGAAAATAAAATCATCACTTGATGGTTCTGGATCTCCTGATGGATGATTATGCACTATAGCAAATGCAGCACAAGGTTCTTTTACTAATGCACTTGTTAATTCTTTCATTGATATATAAGAAGAAGTAAGAGAACCCACAGATATTCTTTTTGTAGTTATTAGTCTTAAAGAAATATTAAAAAGCATTAGATGAAGTTCTTCGTGGTCTTTATTTCTTAGTTCTTGCATAAAAAAATTTGCTATATCATTTGCTTTTTGAAATCTTTTTAAATTAGTTACTTTTTCTCTCTTCCATATTCTTTTAGATATTTCACTTAAAGCTGAAAGCTGAACTGATTTTACTTGACCTATGCCCTTGAGCGTTTGAAAATCTAAAATATCTTTATCTAGTAAAGAAACTAAACCATCCATATTGGATTTTTCATTCAAAATTGTATCGGCTATATCTAAACAAGTATTGCCTTTTGTGCCAGAACTTATTATGATAGCGAGTAATTCTCTATCTTCCAAATTGTGTACTCCAAATTTTATTGCTTTTTCTATTGGAAGCATACTACTATTGTTTGTTTTAATACTCATTTTATCTCTTTTCTATCAAAAATATAAAAAAAGATAAATAAATTAATCATTATGTATTATATCAAAAAAAAACCATTATGTATATGGTTTTTTAGTGAAATCTTAATGCTCATTTATATCTAATTGTAAAGTTTTTAAGAATTCTATTCTAATTTTATTTTGGCAATTAATTAGATAATTTTGATCTAATTCTTTTTTGGAGAACGATTTTTTATTGTCTTTTTTCGATCGCAAAATAAATTTTTCTAAAATTTTTAGTGGTACATAATATGCTTCGTTAGTTTTAGAAAACATAATAAGCAAAAATGAAATCCCACCTTGCTCTTCAAAACTTCTCATAAAATCTACTTGATGATCATGAATGTTTTGTATGGGAAATCTTTCATCATTATTGCATTCTTTTGCATCAAAGCATATTGGTATTCCTTGTACTAGACCAATATAATCCACTGTAGATTTTTTTTCAAAATAAGCAAGTGATATGTTGCCTGATTTATAATCAAGCTCTACTGGAATAATGGGCGTAGGTATTTTTTGAATAAGAGCTAATTTTTTTTCTTTATAATAATCAATTGTGGTATTAATTCTTCTTTCAAAATCTGATCCTCTTAATCCATGCGATTTGAAGCTAGCCACTCTTCCCACTCCTTTGTGATTTTAGATTTATCATTAAAATAATCTATTTTCATTGCTTCTTTTACTTTATCTAATGTATTATTTGTTTTTATTAATGCTTTTTTTGTTCCATCTTGTATAATATCATATATATCGCTTATGTGTGATTCCCAATAATGCCTTTTTTCTCTTATTGGTGTTAAGAAATTATTTAATATATTATATAAAAAGTTTTTACATTTTACATCTCCTAGTCCACCTCTTTTATAATGCTCTTTCATTTCATTTAAATTATTGTACTCAGGTAGTAATTCTTTAAAATCTTTATCTGTTGCAAAAATATCCAAATATGTAAATACCATATTGCCATCAATTTTCCCTGGGTCATTTATTTGTAAATGTGTTGGGTCGGTAAACATTCTCTTCATTATTTTTTCTTTTAATACTTCACTCTCATCAGATAAATAAATAGCATTCCCTAGTGATTTAGACATTTTAGATTTTCCATCTAAACCAGGAAGTCTTTTTGATATTTCGCTACTTGGATGCATAGTCTCAGGCAAGGTAAGTACATTTCCATATATATTGTTGAATTTTTCTACTATTTCTCTTGCTTGCTCAATCATAGGGTCTTGGTCTTCTCCTACTGGTACTGTTGTTGCACAAAATGCTGTAATATCGGCAGCTTGGGATATAGGATAAGTATAAAAACCTACAGGTAAGCCCTCTTGATCAAATCCTCTCATTTGCATTTCACTTTTTACTGTAGGATTTCTTTCTAATCTTTTTGTACTTACTAAGTTTAAATAATACATATATAGTTCATATAATGCAGGCAAAGATGATTGAACGCAAATAGATAATCTATTTGGGTCTAATCCACAAGCCAAATAATCTAGCGCACACTCAATAATATTTTTTCTTATTTTGTCGGGATTTGTTGCATTATCGGTAAGTGCTTGCAAATCAGCAAGCAAGATATATATTTCACTATATGTTTTATCCTCTTGCAACACTTTTCTCATTTTTACTGAACCAACATAATGACCTAAGTGTAATTTACCTGTTGGTCTATCGCCTGTAAGTATAATTTTACCCATTATAATTTCCTCCTTCACTTATGATATAAATGCATTTTTTATTAAAGTTATTTTTTCTTCATCTATTGATACTATATCAAATCTTACATTTTGATTAATATTATATTTATTAATATATAAATAATATTTTGCTACTTTAATAATATTTTTTTGTTTTTTTAATGTAACTGCTTCCATACCAAGCCCACATCTTTTAGAAGAGCGTTCTTTTACTTCTATAAAACAAATATAATCATCATTAAGAGCTATTATATCTATTTCTCCTATCCTATTTCTAAAATTTTTTTTCAAAATTTTATATCCATTGTCTTTAAGATATAATATTGCTTTTTCTTCATATTTTGTTCCAATTTGTCTTTTATTCATTAATTTATAAAATTTTTTATAAATGTTTTTCTGTGTATAGGAGAAGCTTTGTACTTTTTTAAATTTTGTATATGCTCCCTTGTGCCATATCCTTTATGTTTTAAAAAGCCATATTGCGGATAAAGTTTATCATACTCTTCACATTTTTTATCTCTAGTAACTTTTGCTAAAACAGAAGCTGCTGCAATCGAAATCGATTTTTGATCTCCTTTTATTATAGGAATTTGAATTTTAATATCAATATTTGGTATAGTGATCGCATCATTCAATAATACATCTATTTTTTTATTGTATTTTTTTTGTAAATTTTCTTCGCATATTTTTATTGCTCTTTCCATTGCTAAATATGTTGCATTTAAAATATTATATTTGTCTATTTCTTCTACACTTGCGTGTCCTATTCCATACATTAGTGCTTTTTCTTTTATTTCATTATAAAGCAATTCTCTTTTTTTTTGCGATAATTTTTTTGAATCATTCAAATATAATATTTCTTTTTTTGTATCTAATATTACACAAGAAGCATATACATCTCCAGCGAGCGGGCCTCTACCAGCTTCATCTACTCCTGCTATTATTTTGCCCTTATACTCGTTCTCATATACAGACATTCTTAATAATCTGTCTCTTTCTATCTCTAATTTTTTTATTTTAATATTTTCTTTGTTTTCTTTCATTATTCAAGCGATATTTTTCCTAGACTGCCTTGTCTAAAATCTCTTAAAATGATTTTTGCACATTTTTCATAATCTATATATTTTGTATTACTTTTTATACAATTATTTTTTTTTGCTATTTCATCATATACTTCTAGTTCATTTTTTTTGTTAATTTCTATTATATTATATCTTTCTTCTAATAATTTTGGGTATTTTTCTTTCATATATTTTATAAAATATAAAACTACTTCTTCTATATTTACATTTTGATCTTTAATTGATCCTATTAGTGATAAATTTATACCTTTTATATCATTATCGAATTTTGTTTCACTAATACCTGGTGTATCCAATAATTCTAATTTGTTAGATATTCTAATCCAAGACTTATCTTTGGTAACTCCTGGTGTATCTCCTGTATTTGCTACTTTTTTTCTTACATAAGAATTTATAAAAGTTGATTTCCCAACATTTGGCATACCAAAAACTAGTGCCTTAATTTTTATATCTTTAATACCTTTCTTTCTTCTTTTTTCATATATTTCTTCACATAATATATCTATTTTTTTATCCACTTGATTTTTTATATCATTCTTTCTACTATCTAGCATTATATAAATATAATTATTTGAATTATAATATTCTTTTAATTCTATTATTTTTTCTTTAGATATTAAGTCAATTTTATTGATGATTAATAAGGTCTTTTTGTTTACAAACAATTTTTCTAATTCAATATTTCTTGAAGAAATTGGAGCTCTTGCATCTATAATCTCTATTAAAATATCAATAATAGATAAGTCCTCTTTTATTCTCCTTGTAGCTTTTTGCATGTGGCCAGGAAACCATTGTATTTTCATCTTATAATTCCTATTCTATTTAATGGATATAATCTAAACCAAATAGTTCCCTCAATTTTTTTCTTTTTTACATTTCCAATTCTACTTACTCTACTATCCTCAGATGAATCTGGGTTATCACCAATAATAAAATATTCATCTCTTCCTATATATATTTCATTCTTAGCTATGCCAGGATTAGATATTCTTCCTATGTATAAATTTGGTAGAACTACATCATTTATATAAATATATCCATTATTTATGACTACTCTTTCTCCTGGAAGCCCTACTATTCTTTTTATACTTTTATCGCTCATTACTACTATATCGTATCTTTTTAATGAAAATATTTTTGGTTTTAACCTATTCAAAAACAATATATCTTGTGATTTTAATTGTTCCTCCATTGAATGGCCTTGCATAGTGCGTTGATTTAAAAATGAATATGATACCAAAAAAGCAAGTGTTATAACAATAATCACTTTTATTATGCTAAGTATAATATTTCTAAAAATTTGAGAATCATCATTCATGCTTTTAATAATTAATTAAAGGCATTTCCACACATTAGTAGAAATACCTTTATTTTTTATCTTTATTATCTAACTTCTTTTAATTTTGCATCCTTACCAACTTTTTGTCTTAAGAAATTTAATTTTGCTCTTCTTACTTTTGCTTTTTTTACTACTTCTACTTTTAAAACCATAGGTGAATTAATAGGAAATGTTTTTTCAACTCCTATACCATTTGAGTCTTTTCTTACTGTGAAAGTTTCTCCTATATTTCCATTGCATTTTTTTATAACAACTCCCTCGTACACTTGAGTTCTCTCTCTTGTGCCTTCTTTGATCTTATTATAAACTTTTACTACATCGCCTACAGAAAAATTTAATTTTTCTTTTCTTAAACTTTCTTCATTAATCTCTTGTATTTTTATATTCATCTTTCCCTCCCGTATTAATTTCTTTTAAATATTTTTGATATAAATCTGGTCTTTTTGTTTTTGTAATTTCTATTTTCCTTTTATTTTTATAATCTTTGATTTTTTTATGATCTCCACTTAATAAAATCTCTGGTACTCTTAAACCCTCAAATTCTCTTGGTCTTGTATATTGTTCCTCTTCCAAAAGATTATTTGTGAATGAATCATCAATTGGTGAATTATCATTGTGCAATACGCCTCTTACAAATCTTGATATTGAATCAATTAATACCATTGCAGGAACTTCACCACCCGTAAGAATATAATCTCCAATAGATATTTCTTCAACATTCATTATATTTAATGCTCTTTCATCAATCCCCTCATAATGCCCGCATAATAATATAATACTTTCTTCTTTTGATAATTCGCTAGATAAATCAGATGTAAATTGTTTCCCTTTAGGTGATAAATAAATAACTCTATGTTTTGACTTAGTATTATTTATTATGTCTCTGTAGCAACCTACAACGCTCTCACAATCTAAAAGCATTCCTTGAGAACCACCAAATATATAATCATCAACTGATTTGGATTTCTTTTTTGAATAATCTCTAATATTATGCAAATTGATATTTATAATTTGATTTTCTATAGCTCTTTTTATTATAGACTCACTTTTGAATCCATCAAACATTTCTGGAAAAAGAGTCATTACTTCAAAATTCAATTTGCACATATTTATCTTAACCCTTCCAACAAATGTACTATCATAATTCTTTTTTGTAAATCTACATTTATAATACAATCTTTAATTTCTGGAATAAGAAGATTATTTACTACATATACTCTGTTTGCTTTTGTTTCTATTATATCATCTAATGTACCTAGGTGTTCATTTTCATCTGTATATACATCAAAGCCCAAAACATCTGATACAAAATACTCGCCTTTTTTTAATGGTATTGCATTCTCTCTATCTACCATTATATTTTTATTTCGAAGTTTAGAAGCGCAATTCATATCATTAATATTTTTGAATTTTATTATAATATTATTTTTATAATATTTTACATACTCTACTTCGTATTTTATATCATCAATAAAAGCTTCTTTTAAATAATCAAATCTTTTTATGTCAGATGTTGTAGGATATACTTTTACTTCTCCCTTTATTCCATGCGTAGTTGTAATTACTCCTACTCTTAATTTATTCAATATCTACCACCACTTTTTCATTTGATGTAGTTGCTATTGCAGACATAACAAGTCGTATTGATTTTGCTATCTTGCCACCCTTACCAATTACTTTTCCAAAATCATTTTGTGATACTTTTACTTTGAATTTTACTAGTGAGCCTTCTTTTTCTTCTGTTACAACAATTTTATCTTGTTCATCTACTAAAGACTTAAGAATATGTTCTAAAATTTCTTTCATAATATACCACCTTTTAATTAATGCCAGAAATTTTTATTAATTTTGCTACTGTGTCTGTAGGTTTTGCTCCATTAGAAAGCCATTTTTTAATTTTTTCATCATCTAATTTGATTAATGATGGCTCTTTGTTAGGATCATAAACACCCACTTCCTCAATGAATTTACCATTTCTTGGTGATCTTGAATCTGCTACTATTACTCTGTAAAATGGTGCATGTGTGTGTCCTATTCTACGCAAACGAATCTTTACTGCCATATTTTCCTCCTTTTTATGTTAAATCTATAATCTTTTCAGATAAAGATTTAATTTCTTTTTGTTTTGTTATTTTACTTATTTTTGTTGCATATTTTTGGATATCAATAAACTTTTTTGATAATAATAATTTATCATCATACTCTTTTATTTTTTTATCTGCTCTTTTAAAATAATCTTGAGCTGCTTGTCTTGAAATAGATAATTCTTCACCTATTTCAGAAAAGGACAAATCTTCTAATATATGGTATTCATACACTTTTTTTTGCTCTTTAGTAAGCAAAGCTCCATATATAGAAAATAAAATTCCTTTTAAAATAAAATCGTCCATTGATTTTTCCACTATGAGATAATACCATATTTAAAAATAAGTGTCAAGTATTATTTATTGGCAGTGCTTCTTTAATTTTTTAAAATAAAGACATTTGATAAGTTTTACTTTCATACTTTTGCAAATATTTAAATATTTCATCATTATTGTGCATAATATTATTTTTTTCACAAGTTTTATGAAAATAATCCATTATTTCTCTATTTTTTTCACTTGAAATTTCATAAGAAGTACCATATTCTTTAATATAATAATCTTTAAGGCCCAAAAAAACATCGTATTTTTTATTGTATAATATATTATTCTTTTTATTATAATTTATATTATCTTCTATCTCTTTTAATTTTTTATAAAAATATTCTCTGTTTCCATCTCTTAATGTAAGTCCTATTCCAAAATTTATTATTCCTTTTACTTTTGCTTTTATTGCATAATTTAGTAGACCCTCCATATTTTTTATATTATCATTTACTAAAGGTATAAAAGGACTAAACCAAATAATTGTAGGTATATTTTCTTCTTTCAATATATTCAAAGTATCAAATCTTTCTTTAGTTGTGCATACATTTGGTTCTAAAATTTTACAAATATCTTCATCATAAGTAGTTAAAGTCATTTGGATTACTGCTTTAGATTGTTCATTTATTTTTTTTAATAATTCTAAATCTCTCAACACTTTATTTGATTTTGTAATTAGTGTAGCTCCAAATTCATATTTATATATTAATTCCAAAGCATTATGTGTATAATTTAATTTTTCTTCCAAAGGCATATATGGGTCAGACATAGAACCTGTTCCAATCATACATTTATTTTTTTTAGATTTTAATGCTTTTTCTAATAATATTAAAGCATTCTCTTTCACTTCAATATTTGTAAATTCATGATTCATATTGTAACATAAACTTCTTGAATCACAATAAATACAGCCATGAGTGCACCCACGATAAATATTCATTCCATTTTTATTTGATAAAATAGATTTTGCATTTACATAATGCATTTTAATTCCTTTAAAAAAATTTATCTATTGAGTTATTTTTTATTATTAGTTATAATGATGTTTTGTACTTAAGGAGATAATTTATGGAAAAGAAAGCTTTTGTTATAGGTTGTGGAAGATGGGGATCTTTTATTGCGTGGTATTTAAATCATATTAATATTAATACTACTCTATATGGAAGAGAGAACTCAAAAAATTTTAATATGCTTAAATCAACTAGAAGCAATTCATATTTAAAATTAGATGATAATATTAAATTAACAAGTTCTTTAAATGATTCAAAATTATACGATTACATTTTTATTTCTATTTCATCTCAAAATTTACAAAATTTAATGAATGAATTAAGTGCAATTAATTTAAGCGACAAAACTATCATTTTATGTATGAAAGGTATAGAAATACAAACTGGAAAGCGACTTAGTCAAATTGCTAGTGATACTTTAAATAAATCGAATAAGGTTGCTGTGTGGCTTGGTCCTGGTCATGTACAAAGCTTCATTAGTGGTATTCCAAATTGTATGGTTATAGATTCAAATGATGAAAAAGTAAAATATGAATTAGTAGATCTATTATCGAGTAAACTCATTAGATTATATTATGGTTGTGATCTAATAGGTAATGAAATTGGAGGTGCAGCAAAAAATGTAATTGGAATAGCTGCTGGAATGCTTGATGGGTTAAAACTTACATCACTTAAAGGTCCACTTATGGCAAGAGGGCCAAAAGAAATTTCTACTCTAATTGAAACTCTTGGTGGTAATCCTATATCTGCTTATGGCTTATGCCATTTAGGAGATTATGAAGCTACTCTTTTTTCTAAAAATAGTCACAATAGAGAATTTGGTGAAAGATTTGTATTAAATGAATCATTTGATTCTCTAGCAGAGGGGTATTATACAATTAAAGCACTACATAATATTTCTATTAAATATAATTTACCACTTCCAATATCAAATGCTTTATATGATATACTATTTGATAAAAAAAATGTAAAAGATACTATATATAAATTATTTGATAGATCAATTAAAAGAGAATTTTAATTTACTTTTTTTTAATTAACAAAGGTACTTGAGCTAATATTACAGCAAAAAACATAAGTGAAGCACCAATTATTTCTCTTTGCAATAATTTTTCATTAATAAATATAAAACCACTTAGTGCTGCAAACACAGATTCTAAAGATAAAATAATAGCAGCAATAGCAGGAGAAGTCCGCTTTTGACCATACATTTGCAAGGTGTATGCTATACCACTTGACATTACTCCCATATATAAAAATGGTAATATAGATTTTATTATTCCATTAATATTTATACCCTCAAATATCATCAAAGGAAAAGTAAATATTGAAGAAAACAAAAATTGCATCATACAAAGTCTGACACTATCTATATCATTAAAATAATCAATAGTAAAAATGTGTATTGTATATACTATTGCACACAAAAAAATAAATATATCACCAATATAAATATTATCTATACCATTACTAAAGCTCATATAATACACACCTATCATACAAATTAATGCAGATATTATAACTAAAATATGCGGTCTACGCCCCAAAAGAGTTTGTACAATAGATGCCATAACAACATAAGTTGCTGTAATAAAACCAGCTCTTCCCGATACAGCTGTGCCACTTGGATACATTGCCATACCAGCTTGTTGTAAAGCTGTAGATGTGAATACTAATATACCACAAGAAAAACCTGCTAATAGTATATGTTTGATTTCTTTTTTATTTTTATATTTTTCATAATCTTTATCTAAATGAAAAATCCTGCTTATTTGAAGCAAAACAAATAAAAATAAAAAAGCAATAAATGATCTAAAAAATACAAAAGAAAAAGTACCTACTCCATTATTAACTATAACTACTTGTGTTACAAATGCTGCTCCCCAAATTACAGCTGCTAGTAAACATGCTAAACTTCCTTTAATTTGTTTCATATTTTAAATTGACCTGCCTTAAATGTTCTCTCTAAATTTCTTTTTATATCTTTTTTTTCTAAATCTAATCTTTTATCATAATTCTTTTTGCCTTTGCAAAGACCTATTTCAATTTTAATTTTACTATTCTTAAAATAAACTTGAAGTGGAACTAGGGTATATCCTTTTAGTGCTAATTCTTCGCTTATTTTTTTTATTTCATTTTTATGTAACAATAATTTCCTATTTCTATAAGGGTCTTTATTAAATATATTGCCCTCTTCATATGGGTTAATATGCATATTTTCTATAAAAGCTTCATTTTTATATATTCTACAATACGCTTCTTTAATAGAAATACCACCCTTTCGTATGGATTTTACCTCCGTACCAAAAAGCTCTATTCCTGCTTCATATTTTTCTATAATAAAATACTCATGATATGCTTTTTTATTATTTGATATTATCTTAATACCCATAAAAAGCTCCTTTTAACGAATATCCATTATATCATTTCATTTATTAACTTGCAAGATATTAGAAAGTGTGTATTTTTTATAATAAAAAAGTACCAATACTTTTTATATTGGTACTTTTTGATAAAATAATATTATTAATAAGCTAGTGCTTTACCATCTCTTCTTGGATCTCCTGCTCCATCGAGCATTCCATCATTATCGTATTTTACAGCATTTACAGAGCCAAATGAACGATTAAATTCATCACTTCTGTTCATAGTAAATCCGTACTCTACCATTTTATTAATTGTTTCTTCAGGGAATCTTCCCTCGTAATCAAGAGTACAATCTCTATATCCTTTTATTCTAGGAGCATCAACTGCTTCTTGCATATCCATATTGTGATCAATCAAATATGAGCAAATTTGTGCAATTGCTGCAATAATATTTACTCCACCTGGAGAACCAATACAAGCAAAAGGTTTTCCATCTTTCATTATTATTGTTGGAGACATTGATGAAAGAGGGGTTTTGCCACCAGCAATAGAATTAGGGTGATCTGCACCAACTACAAAATCATCCATTTCGTCATTTAAAATAAATCCATATCCTGTTGGAGCTACACATGAACCAAAATAATAATTTACTGTAGAAGTGCATGATACTATATTCCCATCTTTGTCTGCTACAGAATAATGAGTTGTGTCTTCATGCTCAAACATCCAAGGATCATCTGGCATTACATTATTCAATGCTTTTCCATCAACTATTTTTTGTGACAATTTTTTTGCATAATTTTTGCTTGTTAATCCATCAATTGGTACTTTAACAAATTTTGTATCACCCATATATTCGCCTCTATCAGCATATGCCATAGCAAATGCATCTGCTAATAATTTTAATTTTTCTGGTGAATTATATTGAAGTGATGGAATATCAAAATTCTCTAAAATATTTAAAATTTGTACTACTATAGTGCCTCCTGATGATGGTGATGGAGATGAATAAATATCATATCCTCTATAAGTGCCATGCACGGGTTTCGTTACTTCCACTTCATAATTTGCCAAATCCTCTAGTGTCATAACTCCACCATATTTTGAATTTGCATCAATTATAGCTTTTGCAATTTCTCCTTTATAAAAGGCGTCTTTGCCATCTCTTGCAATCAATTCCAAAGTTTTTGCATAATCTGGGTTTTTAAAAATTTCTCCATACTCATATGGTAATTTCATACCATCAATATCTTTTAGAAATATATCTCCGCTTTCTGAATATCTTAATAAATCATCATATGTATTCTTCATATCTGTAGATAAAGTAGGTGATACATTAAACCCTTTTTTTGCAAGATCAATTGTTGGTTGAAGAATTTGTTTTAATGTAAGTTTACCTGAGCCATAGTTTTCAAAAGCATATATCCAACCAGCTACATTACCTGGTACTCCTACAGACTTTCCACCTTTTTGCTTTTGATTACCTATAACTGTAGTTTTTCCATCTGCATTTGTTTGTGTTTGCCACATCTCTGGAGTGGCTGCATTAGGTGCTTTCTCTCTAAAATTAAGAAATACTGTTTCTCCTGTTTCAGCAGAGTGCATAGTCATAAATCCTCCTCCACCAATGCCTGTTGCATTTGCTTCTGTGAGTCCTAAAGCAAATCCTACTGCTACTGCTGCATCTACAGCATTACCACCTTGTTCAAGTATTTCTCTACCTATTTTAGATGCTTCATACTTTCCTGATGATACAACTCCATTTGCTCCTTTATCGCCTCTTCCAGTTGTCCTTAATGTACCATCTTCATTCCAAAGAACAAAATCATCAAGTGATGAATAATTATCATCAATTGAAATCACTTCTTTTGTTTCTTCTTCTAATTTTACTTGTGTAGTAGCATTAGTTGAATCATTTGTAGATACACTTTTTGGTTGGCATGCGCTTAGAACCATAATAACACTTAGTAATAAAGCTAGTATTTTTTTCATACTTCCCTCCTTTTTTTTATTATTTAATATAAAAATTTTCCTAGTTGTTTTCCGCCTAATTCTTCTTCTTTTGCGTTAATAAACAATTCTTCGTATGTAGGAATATTATTAGATATAATTTGCTTATTTGGATATTCATCATTGTACGCTTTAATATATTCTTGTATTCCTTGCAAATGTCTTGCCACTCTCTCTTCTATTGGATGCCCTTTTTCATCATATGGAACATATAAAAATCCTAAATTAGCACTTTTTACATAGCAATCATCCTTTCCTGTTAGTGCCAATTCTTCATTCGTTTTTCCTCTTAATCTGCCTTGTGATGCATTTGCTGTTTCCATCAATAAAGGTATCGTTTCTGTATAATCTCCAAGCTCTCTATGAGTTAAGCCATGCAAATTTGTAGGAGATGGCTCTAGCGACATTTCTATTCCTTTCATTTGTATTTCAAACATTCCATTTGCTGCAATACTCATACCTTTTTCATGTGATACTGTTGCATTAATTACAGGGTACTCTGGGCTTGCTTCATGCAAATCGAAAGTTAAATTAATATCTTCTTTTTTAATCATTTCTGTTATAGCAAAAGCTGCTTTTTCTGTAGGTGTTCCATTTATTTTGCCTGGATATGCTCTGTTTATATTTCTTGTTTCTGAACCTGAAAGTTGTTGCCCTGAGGATGCGTGTATATATACATCTGGATCTGGCCATTGATCAATTGGATTAGAAGCTCGTGAACCATACCTAAATGTTCTTAAGCCATTCTTCGCTTCTATGTGTAAATATTGTGGCGATGCTTCCTGTGGGTCATTATGAGTCATACCAGAGTGATTAGTATATGGAATAACAAATACTTCTCCTACATCCACTTTTATATTTTCTATAATTGTAATAGCACTTAAATAACCTGAGGGTTCATTGCCGTGGGTCCCTCCAAGAATTAATACTTTGCCACCATTAGTAGTACCTTTGAATACATAAATTTCTGTATCTACATTGCTCCCTTTTATATCATCAAAATAGTCAGAAAGCATTTTTACTTCTGTTAAACTTTCACTTGGATATATAGGGCCTAAGTCTTTTAGCGATAAAAAATTTTTTCCACTTACAAAACAAATTACACCAATTAATATCATTAATATACTTGCACTTATATATTGTTTTTTCATTTATCTCCTTTCTTTCCTACTTAATCATAAGTAAACGCAAGATAAGTGGAATAATTACTAGTGCAGCATTTAATTGCAATGTTAATTTCTTTTCTGTAAACAAATTCCATATTGTAAATATTAATACAAATAGGATTATTAATCTATATATTATAGTAATCATTATTCTCTCCTTTATTTAATGACTATGAAAGGTGCTATTTGTGGTGATATTATAATAAATAAAATGGCCCATATTATAATCACTATTGCTGGAATTATACATTTCTTTAATACTGTTGTGTATTTTTCTATACCAACTATTTGTGCTGCAAATATTCCAGCTAGAGCTGTTGGAGGCATCATATCTCCAAGAGATGCAATTAAAGATATACTAGCTGCAGTGATAATTTGATTTTGAGACAAAAATGCAAGTAAGAATGGTACCCCTAATACACTTGATGCTCCAAATGATGATACAGCACCAAAAAGTGGTATTGAAATAGACATAGCAATATAAAGTAGAGACTCTGGTAAACTTATGCAACTTGTTACTATTAATCCCCTTACTCCTGTGAGTGTCATAATTTGTATAAACATCCCTACACCCATCAATATTCCCAAAACTGGAAGAACAGTTTGTATTCCATCTTTAGAAATTTTTAAGAAATTTATTTTTTTGCCTACAAATAAACCAACAATTGCACTAATAAGAAAAATAAGTGGCATACCTAGTGAAAATGATGGTACTAATTTATTTATAAGCATAAGCACTATGGCTAAAATTATTGGTATATATAATCGAATTCCATATTTTTCCATTGGTTCATTATTTAATTTACTTTTTATTTCTTCATAATTTAATTTTTTAACATACTTCCTTCCGAACATTATTACAAATAAGAATGCTAAAGGAAATGTAAGAAGTGCAAGTGGCAATTCAAAACCTACATAAGGTATATCTATACCTCCTCCAATTATCATTGCTGGTATATTCACTGGTGGTGCAATCATTCCCAAAATTCCACCAAGTGATATAATACACGCAGTCTCTAATTTAGGAATACCCATCAATATTAGAACGGGTGCCATAATTGATCCAGCCGATAAAACAGCTGCAGTTGAAGAACCAGTAATCATCCCAGGGAACATTATTACTAACATAATAAGGCATAATAAAATATTTGTGTGCTTGTGAAAATGCTTGATTATGCCACTAGATAAAGCATCCAAGCAACCTGATTCTTGTATCACTTTCATAAAAATCATTGCTGTACTTATTGTTAAAATAGTGTCTACATAAGAAAACATACCCTCGACTAAGTGTCTTAAGGGTATGCCATATCCACCAACTAAAGCTCCTATTATTGCTGAAAGTACCATAGATATACTTACAGGCAATTTACACAAAAAACATCCTGCAACAAAAGTAACAACCATACAAAGAAAAATAATAAGTTCAATGCTCATTTCTTTCTCCTTTAATTAATCATTTGAATGCTTTTTCCAATGGTTCCATTACATCTGTCATTCCATTTACAAGTGCTAAAGGCATAGATTTATTTCTTGCTAATTGTTGCATAAAACCATCTTTGTCCCCGTTTGATACAACTATTGCATAATCAGCGTTTTCAAAACTTGGAGCAATAAATTTATCAGATAATTCTCCTCTTCTTGCTTCCCCTCCAATGTGCAATGCTATTATAGATAATCCTGCACTCTTTGCACTAGTAATCAAATTATTTATTCTGTCAATCTCTTGATTTGCATCTATTCCAGCTGCACCAAGACCTTTTGAAGAACCACCAATAGCAAGCACTAGTGTTTTATTATCTTTTATATCATCCTTGGTAGCAAGAGCATTCATTGTGAATTCAATATTTGCTCTTGTAAGCAATTGCTTAACCATTTCTACATCAGCTGATTGGCCAACACTTGTAAGAAGAACTGGTTTCTCGGCAAATGGCTCTTGTAATGAAATATTTAAAAGTTGCTCACTATTATTTCTTATTTTTGAATCCATATTAGCAGTCTCATTTTTACTTCCACAAGATGCTATGCAAAATAATAATAAGCTAATACATACTAACAAATAAATTTTTTTCATATATCCTCCTCTTTTTAAATTTTTTAATTCTAATTATTTTATTTTTTTATTTAAATTATAAATTCTTTTTATATAGTATATTATACTATGAAAAAATAATAAGTCAAACTAATAAATTTTCCTTTTAATATAAATTAATAAAATTGGTATAAGTAAAGAAATAATGCATAATATCTTATTGTATGATATTTGATAATAAATATTTGAATTTCCTATATTTGAATCTGTTTTATTAAACTCTAAACCGTAATTTGAAAATATGTTCTTTATATTGATA
>JAUNSV010000045.1 GCA_030539055.1 Eubacteriales bacterium
TGTAAAGTTACTACAAACAAATAATAGATAACTGTTTTATTTTTAAACACCTAAAGTCAATATATATTTCGATAATATTTTTTTTAATTTAAACATTAGTTTAAAACACTCCTTTTTTGTATTTTAAAATTTTATTTTTTTTGCATATTATATAAAAAACACACTGTATACAGTTTATCCATCTTGTATACAGTGTATTTTTCATGTGTTTTATATATATATTTGCAAGTTTTATTGCTTTAAACTTGTATATTTTTTTATTTTTTTATATTTAGATTTCCAATTTAATTTGGAAGTAAAATGACGTAATTTGATAATAAAAAATCATGTTTTTGTTTTGAATCTTCTTTTAAAATCCTTTAATTTTTCTCCACAGGTCTATATTATTTTATTTTAAAGGTCCAGTTTTTACCCTGGTTATATTCAAAATTCAATTGATGCATAGCACCTTTAAAAACTCCATTGCTTATGTAAAATCCAGATTCTGATTCTTCAAATTTATGTTTTAGGGCATAACTAGACTTTTTATGATTAAAAGTTCTTCTTTTTTCTAAATTACTTAATATCCAATTTAATAATATTTGTTTTTTTTCTGGTTCTAATTGCTCTATTAAATTTGGATTATCCAGGCATGTTTCACATTCTTTATTTAAATTACTACATTCACACTTCATTTTATAACTTCCTTTTATAACATATTTTATAGTTTCTAGTTTCCAGGCTTTAAATAGAAACTATAGAAACTACTATATTAATTTTATCACTAAAATGGCTTTATTACTATATTTTACGGGAGTTTCTACTTTTTTCGTGCTAAGTAGAAACTACTATTTTTTTATTTCTCCACAGGTATCATATTTTAAAATAATTTATTAGTTCCTAGAATATTTGCTTTAAATAGACCTGTGGGAAAAACTAAAGGATATTATACTAAATGTATAGTTTAAAACGATAGAAATATTTATATTTAATATTTTTATTATATATAAGCAAAAATGCAATTGTTAAAATGCCCTCTAAGTCAGTCATATCAATGGCTAGAGTGGATTTTAAACATAGCCCAACATTGGGCTATGTTTTTAGACTATAATATAGTCCAATTTTAAATGATTTTAAAGTTAAAAAATGGTCCATGTACGCCAATACATGAACCGTTTAAAAAAATATATATATATAAATTCAATTAGTTTAATGAGTATAATTTTAAAGTAGCAGTACAATCGTATATTTGCTTAACTATATCAATTAAGGCTCCTGGGGGTCTTTTTTACTTTTCCAAATAACAACCTTTAGTTTTTCTCCATAGGTAAAAAGATATTTTTTATTACATTTAAAAACGACATTTTTTTTCTGAAAGTGTTTGACACATAAGACATATTGCCATAAAATTAAAATATCACTACCAGTGATGAATCTTATTAAACTTAGATATAAAGCCAATTTTAGGTATATTATTAATTAAAATAATTACTGAAATATTTGTCATTGATTTTTTTTGTTTTATTAATTAAAATAAAGAGGATTTTAAAAGACATTAATAGAAAAAGTATTAAAGAAATTAGTTTCTTTATTTTTTTTTAAATTTTATTATCACACAGTGTGCTAAAAATTAAAATAATGAATAAAATAGACCTGTGGAAAGAAAAAAACATTATTGTAATTTGCAATAGTTTTTTAAAACCTAAAAAATGAAGAATAAAGATATTAATTTTAATTAATAAATTTAAGAAATATAAAAATATATATTTATATTATATATAAGGAAAAAGTGAAAAAGTGAAAATGCCATCTAAGCTAGTCATATCAATAGCTAGAGTAGATTTTAATATTATCCCAACTTTAATTATTTTGGGATAACTTTTTATTTTATATTTATCCCAATTTGGGATACCTTTTAAGTTAAAAAATGGCCTATGTATTGCAGTATATAAATTTAATTTTATAGATTTAATTTTTTCAGTTTTATTATTTATGCTGATATTGTAAATAAGTTTTAAAAAATTGTCTAATTCTTTTGCAGAAGTCTTAGACAGTTTTTTTTCTTTTTGGACTTCTTCCAATAATTCTTTCTTGAATTTTTTAGATAAATAAACATCCCTTTCTTTACCTTTTATTTTAAGAATACAGTTTCTAATTGCAAATAACATTAGCATCTTTGTGTTTTCTTTTGGTGGCTTTAAATCTTTGTTTTCATTAAAAATTTTGTTATAATGAATTATATTTATTTCATTTTTTAAATTTTTAATAGTTGTTGCAGTTGATGAAATTTCTAATATCTCAATTTGAGTTTTTGGTATGTCCCCTAGTCTTTCAGATACTTGTTTGTATCTTTTTTTGAGTTTTTCTAAGGGTTTCTGCTTCCAGGTGGTGCAAATATCTTCATATTTCTGTATTTTCCATTCATTAGCAGTTAAAACTAAATCCTCATTGAGTATTAATTTAATAATTTCATCTTCTTCATTTAAAGCTTTTATAGTAGCAATAAATTCAATTTGACTTTCTAGTATTGTTTTTTGTAGTTCATCCTTTTCTTTTTTCAGTTCATTAGATTTTTTTATTCCATAGTCTTCATAAGGAACAACTTCAATTTCACCAGTATTAAATGTTTTATGGCTTTCTAAAAACTTCTTAAAATATACATCAGTTTGTAAATAAAAATTAATATACTTTTTAAATGCTTGTTGCATTAATGCATATTTATCAAGTTCAAAATACCTTTGTCCATTTCCATCTTTTAAGGTTTTGACACCTATTACATCTAAATCTGATTTAAAGTTTTCTTTTGCTGCATTAGCTGCAATTATTAAATTATTCGTAGTTTCAAGGTTTTTATTAAATTCTAACCTTTGACTTATTGGTTTTGTGTTTATTTTTTCTTCTTCTTTATTTAAGTTACCAACAAAATATAAAGTTTCTATTCCCTGTCTAAAACGACCTACAAATTGTATATCATCAACTATGTTACTATTATCTAAGAAATCTATAACTATTGGTTTTTCTTTTAGGTTTAATTCTATTCCAACATCCATAAGGCTAGTACATAATATATAATGTTTGTCACTTATATCTGCTCCATTTGGAATATTCTCAAACATTGTCATATCTTCAATGTAGGATTCAGTTTCTTTTACTTTATTATTTCCTCTATGCCAACCACTAACATTTTCTAGTTTAGGTTTTAATAATTCTATATATTCGCTATTATTTATTCTTGCAATTATTTGTTTATTTTTATATTGTTCACCTATATTTTTTATAAAATTAAGCATATTATCTGGATTGTTTATAAAGTTCTTTACTATAACTGTTTTATCAGCTTGTATAAATTTGTTTTCAACTTGTAGTTCAAATGTATTATCAAATTTAACGTTTCTTAATGGGTCTGGTGTTGCAGTCATTCCTAAAAATCCTACACATAACTCATTTTTATAATATTCAAATGGGTTTCTTAAAGCTTCTCTAAAAGTGGCATTTGTAATTACCATGTGTATTTCATCATATACAATAAAATAATCCTTTGCAGCTTCCTCACAGGTGGCTATTACTTTATGCATACTTTCTGGAGTTGTTAAAACTGGAATATTATCATTTAAATTTATTTCTGTTATTCCACCATGACATGGTATTATTTTATATTTAGATTTTATGTCATTCATTAAGCTTTTAATTGGTGTTACAAATATTAATTGTATATTTGAATTTAGTAAGATGTTACTTAAATACTTCATAACAAATGTTGTTTTACCTGTTTTCATAGCACTTATTAAAAGTATTTTTTGTTTGTGGTCCAGGACTTCAAACAAAATTTCATTAGCAATTCTATTGTTATCCTCTGTTATAAATTCTTTAATTTTTAATTTTTTCATGTTTTATATCTTTGTCCTCCTTTGACTGTCTATTTACATACCAGGAATTTATATCCTTGCAATGTGTTAATATTATATCACTATAAAATTTAAATGTCCCATACTTAATACCTGTGGAAACAAAAAAATCTGTTAACTGCTCCATGCACTCTTTACCTGGTGCATCATTATCACAACATAGCAGTAATTCTTTATCTTTAAACTTTTCTATATTATTTTTTATAAGGTCCATTAGGTGTTTAGTATTACTAATAGAGTTAAGGCATATAAAATTATAGCCTAACACATGGCATGTCAATGCATCTTCTATACCCTCAACAATTACATACTCATTACTTTCATAACCTTTGTGAATTAGAGGTCTTACACTTCCTAGATTCTTAACAAATCTTTTACCATCTGGACCCTTAATAAGTGATTTTTGTATTCCAGTTCCCTGTTTAGGAAATCTATAAACTATGGATTGTATTCCATTATAGACATTGCTTTTAATTTCAATATACTCCTTATCTAAGGTTCCTAAAGCTTCCTTAATGCATCTATTCCTTAAATAGTTTAAACATCCCCTGGTGGGTTCTGTGCAGTTTTTAAATGTCATATCTATTATTTTTTTATTCTTTGCTTTCTTTTCCTCTGCTTCTTTTTCATATTTGGCCCTCATGTGCTCTAGTTGACTTTTCTCCACAGGTCTATTTCCTAAAATAAAATCAATGGCCTCTGCTATATTTATATTTTCAGAAAGCATCACCAGGTCCACAGTTGAATAGTTTTTAGGGTCATTAGGGCCTTTAGGACATTTATTACATCTACATCTATTTGAATAACCTATATCAAGCTTATGGCCACAAATTGGGCATTTATCATGGTCTTCTAACATCATAAATACTTCTTGCATTGGAACTGCTTTTGCTTGTTCTAGCATAGTTGTCATTTTTATTTACTCCTTATATGTTATTTTTTTATAAACTGCACAATTAGAACTGTTTTTTCCTTTAAAAATTATGTTTTCAATTTCTCCATTTAGCACTGCTTTATTAAATTGCTTTCCTATTGTTAACTTTGAGCCTTTTTGAAAGCTTGACCATTGATTTTCATATAAGTCTGGAATGGTAAACTCTTTTAACTTAGTCTTCACAATCCTTTTTTTTACATCTGATAATGTAATTTTATTTTCAGCTTCAATTGGAAGCTTATTTATAATATAGTCTGTTATTGTTAGGCCCTCTTTTTCGGCTAGTTTTTTTATTGTTGCATGTTGTGAATCATTAAGTAGTATACTTACTTTTTTACTCATGTTATTTTCTCCTTTTCTGAATTAGATTCTTATTATGTTCTTAATATATCATTACTCTATGGATAAATCAACTATTTTTTTTAGAAACTTTTAACTTTACTACTCCGATATTGTTGCAATTAAATTTTTTTAAATAGTGTCGCTATGTACTAAAATAGTAAAAATAATATGCATATGATAAAATATTTATA
>JAUNSV010000046.1 GCA_030539055.1 Eubacteriales bacterium
ATAGATATAATTATAATATCATTTATAGCTATGTGCATAGCTTCATCAAGTGCTACCATAAGAGTGGAGATGAGATGGGTATATATAAGTTATGTTGCTTCTATAGTGTATTTGTCTTTCATAATAAGCGAAATAAATTTCCTATTTCATAATATATTTTTAAATAAATATAATATCAAAAATGAAAAAAAGAATTATTATATAAAAAAAGCACAAAGCATAGTTTTTACTATATTTATTTTTGCATCATTTTTTGGATACAAATACAATATAGATATAGAGTATAGGAAAAATTATCCAAATATATATTTTTTTGAAGATCAAACAAGAATGAATAATTTAGCAAATATGACAATAAATAAATATGGAAAAGATAATTTTATTGGGAAAAAGAATGTGTATATATTATACAACATATATGATATGAGTGAATTTTATGCAAGTTGGTTTTATAGACCTTTTAAGTATAAGTGGAATGGAGATGGCACAAGAATATATTTGATTAATTCATTAAATGAGATTGAAGTAGATAAAAGAAATGATAATTCAATTATTTTGGTGGAAGATTTATTAAACAAGTCATACAACGAATTTGAAGTAACAAAAGAAATGTGGGAGATGCTAGATGATTCAAAATAAAATAGTAATTGGCTTAATTGCTGAATTTAATCCATTTCATACAGGGCACAAATACTTAATAGAACAAATAAAAATTAAATTTCCACAAAGTTATATAGTATGTGTTATGTCTGGAGATTTTGTTCAAAGAGGCGAGAATGCAATAGTAGATAAATATTTACGAACAGATACAGCCATAAAAAATGGAATAGATTTAGTAATTGAGTTACCAGTAGAGTTTGCTACTTCAAGTGCAAAAGATTTTTCTATGAGTGCAATTAATATTTTAGATTCACTTTCTTTTATAGATTATGTATGTTTTGGTTCTGAATGTGGAAATATAAATATTTTAGAAGAAATTGCGAAGTATTTATCTAGTGAAAATTTTAATAATAATATAAATATAAGAAATGATTTAAAAACTGGCTCCACTTATGCAAAAGCTATAAGCAAAAATATAAATGTAAATATAGAATCTAATGATATTTTAGGGATTGAATATTTATTATCATTAAAAAAAATCAATTCTAAAATAAAACCTATAATAATAAAAAGAAATAAAAGCTTGATGAGCGCTTATGACATAAGACAAAATGCAAATAGGATATTAAACGATCAATATAAAATTCAAGAATTAGATATTTATCAAAAATTAATTAAATACCCTATATCTTTTATAAACGATTTTTCAGAATATTTAAATTACAAATTAATAATGGTTGCAAGTGAAAATACAAATTATACAAAATATTATGATATTAAAGAGCCTTTATCAAATGCTATAAAAAATAGTGTATATGATAACTTGTTGTTTTCAGATAGAATAAAAAAATTAAAAACAAAAAATTATACTTATTCGTATATTTCACGATGTTTATTACATATTATGCTTGATATAAAAAAAGAAGATGTAGAAAAATTAAAAAATGAAAATTATTTTGCTTATATTCGTTTACTTGGTATCAAAAAAGGTAGCGAAATAATATTAAAATATATAGTTCCATATAAAGTAACTTCACTTTCACCAAAATACACAGCTTGCATAACAAATAGTACTTCTGTAGAAACAAATATTTTTGCTTCAAATTTATACAATATGGTAGTTGGAAACAATCAAAATGAATTGAGTAGAAAATTTATTGTTGATATGATATAATTAATATTAAATATTAGGAGGCATATATTATGAAATTATTATATATAATAGTAAGAGATGATAATGAGAGTGATGTGGTTTCACATCTTACAAAAGAGGGCTTTATGATTACAAAATTAGCAACCACAGGTGGATTTTTAAAAAAAGGAAATACAACTCTTATGAGCTGTATGGAAGATAGTGTAGTAGAGCAATGTATAGGAATCATAAAAAAAGAGTGTGGAGAAAGAAAAGTAATAACTGTTGATATGCCTGTATCAATGCCACAAGCACAACTGAATTTTGCTACAGTTCCAACTAAAATAGAAATAGGTGGTGCTACAATTATAGTATTAGATGTGGTTAGATTTGATAAATTTTAATAAGGAGATAATATAAATGAAATTTATTGTAGAAACAAGTGCAAGACATGTACATGTTACAAAAGAAGATTTAGAAATTTTATTTGGAAAAGGATATAAACTCACAAAGAAAAAAGATTTATCACAACCAAATCAATTTGCTGCAGAAGAAAAAGTTACAGTAGTAGGCGAAAAAGGCGAATTGAAAATGTCTATATTAGGTCCAGAGAGAGAAAAAACCCAAGTAGAAGTATCTATGACAGATGCAAGAACATTAGGAGTAAATCCACCAATAAAAGAATCTGGCGACTTAGATGAAGCTTTCCCTTGCAAAATAATTGGACCAAAGGGAGAAGTAGAATGTAAGAATGCTATAATTGTTGCAAAAAGACACATTCATGCAACACCTGAAGATGCGGAAAAACTTGGTATAAAAAATGGAGATATAGTAAATGTTAAAGTGGAGTCTAAAGACAGATCAATAATCTTTGGTAATACTGTTTGTCGTGTATCACCATCTTATGCCTTAGCAATGCATATAGATACAGATGAAGCAAATGCTGTATGTTATGGGAAACAAGGCGAAGGAGAAATAGTAAAATGAATATACTCGTTTTGAATTGTGGGTCATCATCACTAAAATACCAATTAATAAATATGGATGATGAAAAAGTACTTGCAAAAGGATTATGCGAAAGAATAGGAATAAATGGTTCACTTCTTACACATCAAAAGATTGGAGAAGAAAAATTTACGATCAAACAACCTATGCCTACTCACAATGAGGCAGTAAAATTGGTATTTGATGTATTGGTAGATAAAGACCATGGTGTTATAAAATCTAGTGATGAAATAGATGCCATAGGACATAGAGTCTTGCATGGAGGAACTAAATTTACAGAATCAATAGTAGTAGATGAAAAAGTAAAAGAAACAATAAAAGAATGCTTTGATTTAGGTCCACTTCATAACCCAGCAAACTTAATGGGTATAGTTGCATGTGAAAAAAATGTACCAGGGAAAAAGAATGTTGCTGTATTTGATACAACATTTGGTATGGGAATGGAAGAAAAAGCTTTTCTTTATGCTATACCCTATGAATATTATGAGAAATATGGTATTAGAAGATATGGTTTTCATGGAACATCACATAAGTATGTATCTGGAGAGGCAATAAAATTTTCAAAATTAGATCCTAAAAATGCAAAAGTAATAGTTTGTCACTTAGGCAATGGTGCTTCAATTTCTGCTTCAATAGGTGGCCGTTGTGTAGATACATCTATGGGACTTACGCCACTTGAGGGATTAATTATGGGCACTAGATCTGGTGATATTGACCCATCAATTATTCAATATATTTGCAATAAAGAGAATAAATCTGTAGATGAAGTATTAAATATATTAAACAAAAAATCTGGTATATTAGGATTATCAAATGGTCTTTCTTCTGATTTTAGAGATATAGAAAATGCAATGAATGAGGGCAATCATAGAGCAAAAGTAGCAATGGATGCTTATATTCATGTAATAGTAAAATATATTGGTGGATACATAGCTATAATGAATGGAGTAGATGCAATATGTTTTACAGCTGGAGTAGGAGAAAATGATAAATATACAAGAAAAGTGATTTGTGATAACTTTACATATATAGGACTTAAATTAGATGACAAATTGAATGATATAAGAGGAGAATTTAGAGAAATATCTGCAAGTGATTCTAAAGTAAAAGTACTGCTACTTCCAACAAATGAAGAGCTAGCAATAGCAAGAGAGACATTGAGATTGATGTAAAATATAGCTAGTAGAAAAATTTTTGTTTTTAAATCATATAGTGGTCTTATTACAGAATTATGTTCAAAAGAAGTGATCATTATATGATTTTTTATTATAACATATTTATTATGTAGGGTCGTTTTTTTCGTAATAATTTTACAGTTATATATAAGAATATGTTATTTTAATAAAAGAATATTGAGAATATTAATGAAAAAAGAATAATACAAGATTTGATATATATAATTAAAAAAGGAGGTAAGGCATGAAATGGAACAAAGCAACTAGTAGTTACATGTGTAGTAAAGTTGAGAGTTTTTTTTGTTGTGGTGTGTCGTTGAGATACATGTGTTTTATCAATTTGTGTTTTCACTGTAAAAGGGATGAGTTTATCCAAAAGTCTTATTGTAAATTATAGTTTAATTAACTTTTGTCAAAATGAGCCCTACTATTGTTATTAAGTTCATTCCATATCCAATATTTTAATCACCGTGGATGGTGGGTTATTCTTTACACGGCGGTGAAGTATTTTTTTTTCATATTTGACACATAGGTAAAAAATTTATTGTTCGGAGTTATTCAAAGTAAATACAACTTTTTCGTGCTTTCATGCCTGTTTTTTTTATACCACATTAATGTTGTTCATTAGGGGCGCGTTATCCTATTGATTTACGTATTGTGTCTTGGCCATATCTACTTTAGCTGCCAAAAGGGAAGGCAATTATCGAGGTTTGACAGTTATGTTGATATCATTTACGTTGAAAAAACAATTGTTCGTTTGGTTTGAAAGGATACTCATTGTATCATTGGTCCCAAATGGATAGTCTGTAAAACTAAGTCCACCCGTTGGATTGGATCCACCAGCAATGTCTGTCCCCCATTGGTATCGACACAGGGTATCTGAGTCGTTTCTAAAGAGACGGACGCTGTTAGAGCCACTATTTTTCATATTTAAGATA
This sequence comes from Eubacteriales bacterium, assembly GCA_030539055.1. GTDB lineage: Bacteria > Bacillota > Clostridia > Lachnospirales > Lachnospiraceae > UBA3633. The sequence continues at coordinate 4,851 of JAUNSV010000046.1, forward strand.
GGCATAGATACTGATAGGAGGCAGTCAGTGTTTACTTGTAGTATTGTCGAATAGGCGGTATTAGCCCATTGCCAGTTAAACATGGATAGTGTGAGGCACGAGCTTGGTGCCGAACCGACCAGCCCACAATAAACTGGAGCCGTTGTTATCAGGGTATATCTGTTAGATGTTTGATTTTTTGTAATGTTCACCGTAGCGGACCCATCGAACCAAGGCGCATTTTGAGTTAGATAGTTAATTATTGATGCGGCGATTTTCTGATCTATGCTAGCGAGCTGCAATTCAATGGTTGAAATTTTAGTGTCAAAATCTGCACGGGTGACATAAGTGGTAGTATCATTAACACCGATTGAAAAAGAATTTATAG
>JAUNSV010000047.1 GCA_030539055.1 Eubacteriales bacterium
TTAAAAAAATAAGTGAATAATAAATTGCAAAGTCATATAAAAAACTTTGCAAAATTAAAAAAATTACAAATAATCGACAAAATTTATTGCAACTATTTTAAAGGTCTGTTATGATAAAAAAAAGCTGACCACCTAAATGATCAGCTAAAATAATTTTTTTTAGTTGTTTGAGATCGCCAAATCTCGGATAACCGAAGGTATAATCAGTACCAACGATAGGCACAACCGCGTAAGCGAAAAGCCTAACTCATTACATGAACATATATTATCGAGAAACGAAGTTTTTGTCAACAGTTTTTATGGTTTTTATCATAAAATGAGATAGTAAATTTTGTATACATAAATGGTCGTAATGTTAGTTGTGATGGTAAGTGAAAATACCTGAACGACTATTTTTTTGTACTTTTTTACAGGTGAGTGGTCGAAGAAATCAGTTTAGGGATAATGCCTAGACACTTGCCTGTTAGTGATACAGGAGAGCCGTTGACCTGGTGATTAATATCCACTGGTTCATCGCTACTGTGAGCCAAGACAGTATAATCGTAGACAGGGCATGTCATATCGCTCACATTGGTGAGACCGCTGCAAAATATAGGATATGATCGTTACAAGCGTATTACTCGATTACTCGGCTTGTAACGTAGGTGTTGTCGACCAAGAATGGACAGATAGTGAGGTATAGGCGTAGTCAACACACTTGCCATATGTATATATGGTGACTAGGGGACGCCACGGTCTTAATAATGTGTGCTATGGATAATCGAGACTTAACTGATGGGGGTGAGCTATACTGCTCATTAACGTAAGGTATAGATCTGCTTGATATTAAATTTTACTTGTAAAAATCAGTAAAATTTTCCTACATATCAGGCAGAACTATGCCCTCCGGCAGGCTCACTACCAGCTCATTTTGTTCGCCCCACGGTAGTTTGTCTATAAAAAATAAAAACAAAAATCGCAAGTATCAGTGTAGATCATTGCCAAGAACCCAAAGCAACCGGAGCGTATGGTGTTAGCGAAGCGTGGCATACGTGAAGGGCGCTAGCCCAAGGGGAGTGAATTGCGAAGCAAGAGAGGGGAAAGTGTTTTCCCCTCTGTATTTCTTTTAATTAATCTTTACATATGAATTGATTTAGAAAAAATCATAAAAAATCATCATTACACAATAAATGGATTATAAAAAAGTATTTTTGGTTTTTTACGGAATTAACAGTGTTTATGATATTAATAATTGTATTTTTTTCATTGATTATAAAGGTACATCATGGTATATTATGTATATAAATTTTTATTGTAGAGCCTATGCAACAGCATAAGCAGTTCATTATATCTAAAACAGTTTAGATCACACATCTTTAATTCAAATTATTTAAATCTACCGTATCGGTACAAATAGTCCCATAGAAGGATATGAATTCAGGAAATAAAATATTTTTATTTTTAAGTAAAATGAAATATTTTATATTAAAAAAAGTATTTAGTTTAAAAAAATTAATTTATGTAAGGATAGAAGTCTGTCCATAAAAGAGCCAATTAGGCATATAGATATCAGTATGATCGTGTTCAACTGATGAAACAAGTATTCAGGAGTTTGTGAAATGTGTGGTAGCACCAATATAACTACTAGTCCGTGTGACTTAAAACTTTATGTCTGCATGCAAGACAATTGAATAATAAGTAATTTTCTGCGAAACGAAGTGTAGCAGAAAAAAATATTGTATGATGCTGCTCCGCAGCATCATATTAGATACCGTCTGGATCTTGACTGGGACCAGGGTATTATTTTGCCAAGCAGCGTAGCTGGCTTGGTTGTTACCTGAAAAATTTAGACCAGTTATTTTTAAATATTTGATAAGTCGTATCGGCATTAAAGAAATTTTAAGTGCCATTTTTTTGGTGCTTAAAATTTCTTTAATGCCAATACCTACTGGGTTTCCACGACGTTTGAGTTCCCTCCAGGGGAACTCAAACGTCAAAAATTTTTTTGAAATTATGTGAGTACGCACTCACACGTTATTCTTATTACTTCACTTATTAATTTACTGGTTATTTATTATTCATCGTCATGTTATTTCACAAAGGAGATACTATTTATGGCACACAATTTGGCATATCAATTTAAATCAGCAATAGATTCTAATTTCAAGGAAGGGACAGAGAAGAGATCATACAAAGCTGTGAATGGAAGAAAGGCAACAGGGAAGATATTTTCTTATGCTCAGCGGAAGGATTTGATTGAAACTTCAAATAATTTTGCAAAATACATAAAGCATACATATCCAGAGGTTAGAAAGATATCGGATGTCCGATCAGAACATGTAAATAGTTATTTGGAATCAAAACTAGGGACTTGTACATCGGCTACAATACATCAATACGCAACACGTTTGGAGAAGCTGCAGCATGTTGCAAATGGACACTTTAAAACAGCAAATGCAACCTGGAAAGTAACAGTACCACATATTGAAACGGTAAAAATGCGAGATGTGGCATTTAGTAGGCAAGATTATTCGAATGTTATGAATAGTGGATCCGATTGTCAAAGTTATAGAGCGTTAGATTTGGCTGGAAGATTTGGATTAAGAGCACAAGAAGTTGTAAAAATTCGTACTACAGACATTGATTATAATAATAGGACATTGCATATAACAGGGAAAGGTGGACGAGAACGTTATCTTCCGATGCGTGAGAGCGACATAGGCGTGTTAAAAGAGTATACAGGTAGATTAAGGCCAGGAGAACGCTTATTTACGGTTAAAAGCGATTCTGTGAACTCATATTTGAATAGAACTTGTAAAAATCTTGGAATAGAACGTTATGCGAAGTGTAAATCAGGAGTTCATGCCATTCGTAAGATGGTTGCACAAGAACGATATGACGAATTAAGAGAAGCTGGAGCAACAAAAGAAGAAGCACTGACTTATGTAAATAATTATTTGGGACATGGTGATCATAGACCGGATATATCAAATACTTATATTGAAAATCAGTGGTGATTGATGTGGAGGTTTTATATTCAAATATAAATCAAGATAGCACAAAAACATATTTTTTCATTTGACTCATAGGATATAATAGAGTTAGCTGGCAAGAATACAAATATAAAAAATATCCTCTACAAATAAGTGTAAGAGGATATTTGCAGAGGATATTTTTTTATTTGTGTAATCGATTGCTAAACCAGTGTATAGCCTTGTCCAAATAATTTTTAATCGTTGCTAGACCGGCCAGAACAGCAGCTGTTTTCAAAATTATTTCGGGTAAGGCTTTTATAAGATTTAATAACTCGTCCATATGTATTTCCCTCCTTTCAATATTACTATATTATCAGTATAGTAATTAATTCGTGAAGTGATGATATTCAAACTAATATACTATATGATTTATTATCACTATTACCCAATAATTTATATGTATAACTATGCATTTAAATAAAAAAAATTTTTTTGACATATATATAATTCGAAAAAAACAGAGCAAAGCGTTGAATTTACTGGGTTTTATAAGAAGTAAAAAAAGTAACACAATTAACATTGTGTTACTTTTTTTGATTTTATATTATTATATAATGAACTATTAGGCATGCAGTACAAGAAATATAAATGGTCGAAATATTACATTTAAATGAAGTGGTGTCATAAACCAATTATATCTAATGCATATGTTTTAAATGAATGGTAAGAGTTGATATAGTATCTAACAAAAAACTACTACACAAGTATTAAAAATATTAGTGTAGTAGTTTTTTGTTAGATATCTTATTGAATTTAGGTGTTAATTTTATAATAATACAATATATTGGTATCTGTATCAAAAATTGACAATGTAAAATCAAAGGAGTATTGAAGAAGAATATTATCTATATCTTTAGGTACAATACACCAAAATCCATTTTCAACAATAGGAATACCAATTTTTTGACCAAGATTGTATTGATAATTAATTCCGTTTTTATAACCACCATATAAAAGAATATTAATATCATCACTCAGAGGAGTATGATTCCAAGTGTGCTCGATGTTAGTTATAAATTCAATGGATTCATGTTTGTCGAATTGAAAGGTATACAACAATTCCCCATCATTATGTATACCTTCATATGAGTTGGATATATTTGTTATAAGTACATTTTCTGGTATCGCTACCTCAAAGTTTTTTTTAAATTGATATATGATACGATCATTGCTAGAAGAATTGTTTTTTATTATCATGTCAATGACAGGAAATGCAATTAATAGAATTAATACGATGGTTAAAAATAGAATAAGTATATTTTTCTTTTTATACTTATGCATAGAAAGACACATTTACTTTAATTGGATGAAGTGAACCTACTTGTTGTGACAACCACCCCCAATTATTAACTAATGAAGCAAATAGATTATCATAGCGATCTTTATCTTTTTCGAAATCAAAAGTATCGACAATTTTTACGGCAACATAATTTGGTCGTGGTGTTACAAAAATATCAACTTTATGTAATGCAAAATATAAATCGCTATCTACATTTTGGGTAAAAGCAATACTGCTACCAGAACTACTTTCCATGCTAATACTTCTTATGTAATCTTTATAAATTGAGCAGTTTCTTATTTTAGAACCAAATAAACCTGGAGTCCCAGATAGACCTTCAGTATAGTTATCATTATTAACAGAGTAAGTTACTAATTTACCTGCACAAGGATAACCAGCTTTTATGGCTATTTGAGCAGCAGCTTTCCAAGCTAAGTCTAAAGAATTATCCCATCGTGCATAAGGATTTTCTGATGATTCTTTTGCACAATCAATTAATTCATTTAACTCATCAATATCCATGTTATATAGGACAGTATCTACATTTCTTGAATTATCTGATTGAGTTTCGGTTAATTCCTCATAGATATTCATAGTTGGGTCATTAGATAACTGTTCATTACTTTCAGCCTTAACTGGAATAGATGATAAGGCTGTTATGCATAATACCATGCATGCATTGAGCATTACTTTCTTTAATTTCATTATTCAGCATCCTTTCGAATTCTTATTTTTTAAATAGAAATACAATCTACTTTGGTAATTGATGTTTCTATTTATTAAAATAAGAATATCACATAAATGGAAAAATTAGTATAAAAAGTAAAAAAAACACAAAAAAAATTAAAAAAATAAGTGAATAATAAATTGCAAAGTCATATAAAAAACTTTGCAAAAT
>JAUNSV010000019.1 GCA_030539055.1 Eubacteriales bacterium
TATTCTTTAATTTTTATTTTATTCCAAGCTCTTTTTGTAATTCTGTGTCTGCAAGGAATCGTTCTTTAGCTTCTTCTATTGAAATGTTGGTGTATGGTAATTTTTTACAAAAAACATCATCTAGCTTGTTATTTTTATCATAAAAGAATTTTATAAAATAAAAATAATATTCACCATTTATAGTCAAGTACTTTCCTATTGTACCTATTTTATTATCCCACACCTTAATTGACTGATGGTAGGGTTCATCAAAAACAAAGTTATTTTCTATACTATCTATATCAGGAAAATAACTACAATTCTCTTTAAATTTATTATAAAATTTTTCAGTATAATTAATAAGATCTTTATATTTTACCCAATCTGTATATTTATAAAATGTATGTGCACGATTCATAGTGTTTAGTTTTGCTTCGGTTTCTTCTTCTTTTAATATGCTAACTCTCATATCATCAAGTTGTAAATCTTCTGTTAATTTATATTCACAGTCATAAGTCCTTTTCTTACATTCAAGCAAACTATCTACTTCAAACTTTACTTTCTTCTTGTTTATATCTAAATCAAGTAGTGTTACTTTATTATATTCGAGTGGACTATAATGTATAAACAAATCAAGAAATATTTTATATTTACTTCTAAAATTATCTGACACGGCTATATCTTCACCATAATATGTACCATCCCATTCATCTGCAATTAATCGTTTCTCTCCATCTAAACATAATTCTTCAAAATTTAATTTAATGTTTTCTTCATTAAAAAATTTTCTATTATCATAAATTATCTTATTTTTAGTTATATCTTTCTCTTCTTCTAAATCTACATATATATTGGCATAAGTGTTATCTTGCCACACATATCTTATACGATATAATCTCTCAATATTTTCTTTTTTAGTTTTAACTAAAATAAATGCATTTTCATATGTATTATTATCATCTATTCTTTCTATGCTATCATAATTATAACTTCCCAATAAACCATCTCTTTCATTATAACCACTGTCATTATAACCAAACGATTCTGGATTACAAGATATTAATGACCAATCTCCATTTTTTTTACACATTTCAAATAATGTTCCTTTTTCATCTTTATGATAATTATAAATTTTTTCTCTTTCTTCTCTTGTTGCATTTTCTTTTAATTTCGTATAATTACCCGCCATATAATTCCAATAATAAAAACCATCGATTTTATCTAACTCATTTTTTTCTGCCAACTTACCAAGTTGTGAGATAACTGAAGTTTCTTTTGTTTCTTCAATAGTATTAATACTAATATTATTATTATTTTTTTTTCTTCTAAAAAATATTATTATACACACTAATATTATTAAAAAAGTATATAAAACAAAAATCTTGATAATTTTACTAAGCTTCATACTAATTTCTCCTCCAAATCACTGTATATTTCTTATCATTATAACTTGTTAAACTATAATTTAACCTAAATGTATTATTTGCTGTTATATAAGAAAAATAATAATTTTGTTTTGGATACTCATTTTGAACATTTCCCCAGCCAAACGTTGAATGACCTATCTGTGCTTCTTTACCAAGTTCAATTGATTCTATTCCATATTTCTTATCACGAGTAATAACATCATACTTATCTTTTCCTTCATAATAAGTCACATTATAATTGTACCCTACATAAAACTCAACATGGTTACTTGCACATAATATATCTCCCGGCTCTAAAAAATTCACTCCATAATCAGACATACTGTTTCCATATGTTTCATTAAATGTTTTTGTTATGACATTTCCTTCTTCATCAAGTTTCTTTTTATACCAAGTATTTCCTCTCAAATAATACTTTTCATATCCTAGTCTAAGCATTGCATTATCTGTATCATAGCTACCATCTATTAATTTATCACTATTTACATTATGATTCCACAAACCACTAGTATCAGTTTCAATGTTTGGATTTTTTCCTTCTTGTCCCCTATTTCCATCGCTTAATGTATATATCAATCCTTGTGTGAACCCAGAACAATCATCTCCAAGATACCTTTTTAAATAATTTTTATTAGTTCCATCACCATTATAATCTTCATTATTAGATGTAGCAAAATCAGCAAACGGTTCATAAAAATATCCTAATTTGCTATCACTTATTGTTTTTATAACTGTCTCAGTATCTTTATCTGTTAATCTATTCCCATTAGCATCAACTAAAAAAGTATTTTGACAACTGTGTGTTGTATGATATGTTTCTGCTACCGATGTTCCTCTACTTACCCTTAAATTATTTTGATATGTCGCTATATGATTCACATACCATACAGCCACATCTTTTAGTGCATCTAATACTTCTCTATTCTCCATTATTCTTTCATAATCCCATTTTTCACTATTTGCTTTTTCAATAGTTTTATCGTATTTTCTTCCATTAATTGTCTGTTCATCTAAGCCCTCTAATGTTTTTGCTAGTGTCCAATATGCCTCAATACTGCTAGCTGTTTTTAACTCTCCCTTACCTACTTGATTTCTTATACTCGTAGCCAAATTTTCTGTATTAACAATATTATTAATTAATTGCATATCTTCTGAATTATTAGTTCTACTTACATATTTTGCAAGCATTTTTGATAAATCAGTATTTATTTCCTCAATATAACTACTATGGTTCGTTCGTAATTCTATTACTGATTTAATTATTGAATTTATTTTTTGGTAGTCACCTGTGTATTTTGGATTATTGTTAGTTATTTTCTTATAATTATAAATACAATTATACATTACACTTGCATTATATGTCTGACCAAATCTATGATATGCATTTCCTATGTTGTCATTGACTCCATAAACTTTTACTAAATAATCATCCTCATTAATTATATTTTTTATACAAGTAAAATTATCTGTTTTAGAACCCATATGAGTCATTGGTGATGAAAATGTATAACAATATACATCTAAATCATCTGTTTTTACTTTACTTGCAAGTGTAGAAGCAACACCACCAGCTATACCTTTCCCTGATATATAATAACAATATTTTAAATCATACTTAGAAAAATCATTTATTTTTAATACACTAATTTTTTCTTTTACTTTTTCTGCTATCTCGTCATAAATATTACTACTATTGCTTAGATTTTCACTTGTGCATACAAACTTATTATAAGCATTTTCATCATTAAGTCCACCTAAAAATATACCGACAACTCCTCTTCTTTTCCCATAGTAATCTACTGTTTTATAACCTATATAATAATTAAGTGTCGAACCTAAAGTACTATCAGTACTTGATAATATAGATTCAAATCCAAGTTTTGACAAATACTCACCTATATCTAATGTCCCATAATCTAGAGAACCTTGTTTTAAATTTATAGTTTCCCCATTCGCTAAACTACTTAATATTAAACTATGCTGTGCTAGTTCATCATTATATTTACTATCATTATGCATTAAATAAATAAATATGTGTGTTTAATTTTTAGTTTATTCCAAGCTCTTTTTGTAATTCTGTGTCTGCAAGAAATCGTTCTTTAGCTTCTTCTATTGAAATGTTGGTGTATGGTAATTTTTTACAAAAAACATCATCTAGCTTGTTATTTTTATCATAAAAGAATTTTATAAAATAAAAATAATATTCACCATTTATAGTCAAGTACTTTCCTATTGTACCTATTTTATTATCCCACACCTTAATTGACTGATGGTAGGGTTCATCAAAAACAAAGTTATTTTCTATACTATCTATATCAGGAAAATAACTACAATTCTCTTTAAATTTATTATAAAATTTTTCAGTATAATTAATAAGATCTTTATATTTTACCCAATCTGTATATTTATAAAATGTATGTGCACGATTCATAGTGTTTAGTTTTGCTTCGGTTTCTTCTTCTTTTAATATGCTAACTCTCATATCATCAAGTTGTAAATCTTCTGTTAATTTATATTCACAGTCATAAGTCCTTTTCTTACATTCAAGCAAACTATCTACTTCAAACTTTACTTTCTTCTTGTTTATATCTAAATCAAGTAATGTTACTTTATTATATTCAAGTGGACTATAATGTATAAACAAATCAAGAAAATATGGATATTTGTCTTTAAAATTATTTGATAATGCTATATTATCTCCATAGTATGTTCCATTAAATTCATAATGGTCTGGATATTCCATTCCTTGTTTACATAATTTAATAAAGTTTTGTTCTATATTCTCTTTTGTAAAATATTTTATATTTAAAATCTTTATTTCATTAGTTAATAAATTTTCTTCACTAATTAAGTCAACATTAAATTGAAAAAACCCTTCCCAATATATATGATATAATCTTTTTACTTTATTGTTGTTTGCTTCTACATAAATATATCCTCCATACTCTTTATTATTAATATCTACTTTTTTTAATTTGTCAAAATTAAAATCACCTAAAAGTCCATCTTTTTTATTGTATTCCCCCCAAGTGTCTGCAAATAATATATATTCCCATTCTCCATTTTTTCTACAAAGTTCAAATACAGCTTCTCTTTCGTTTTCATAATAATAATAGATTTTTTCTCTTTCTTCTCTTGTTGCATTCTTCTTTACATTATATTTTTCATACTTAATTAGCGTTACATAATAATGATAATCTATACTATCAAATTTATTTTCTTCTTCATCAGATACAGTGTCATATATTTCTAATTCTTCTTTTATGCTTTTATTATAATTTTTTATTATTAGAATAAATGCAAATATTATAATTGCAATAATTGACGATATAATTAATATTTTCTTTCTCATCTTACTTTCCTCCAAATTTCTTTATAGCATCTTGTGTCTCCTCCTGTGTGATTACCATTAGTACATTTACCATTACATATACTAAATGAGTTTTTATTATTTAAATAAAAACATTCACTATCTTCTCTTGGAAAAGTATTAAATACTCTTCCCCATCCAAATGTATTATGTCCTTGAGTTGTAGTTCCTTTAATTGTAATTGATTCTATGCCATTATTTTTTTCGATAAACAGTTCCCCTTCAGAATCAGTTTTTGCATTATATGTCACATCAAAATCTAATCCCAAGTAGAACTCTACATGTCCACTTCCTTTTGAACCATTTGGATATGTTCCATCGGTTATTAATATATCCCCTGGTTGTAAAAAATTAACTGACATAGCTATACTTAGAGGTTCTCTTTCTTCTCTTACTTCATCGCCTACATTTACCATCTCAAACTTATACCATTGATTTCCCCTTAAAGCATATTTTTCATATCCCAAGTTCAACATTGCTTTTTCAAAATTATCATCTATTCCCATCTTCTCTGCTGATGTATTTTGTAATTGCATACCAGTGGAATCTAATCTATTTTTATCATCTCCTTTTTCTCCTCTGTCACCTTCACTTACTAATCTTATTACTCCCATTACAAAAGCATTGCAATCATCTCCTGTATAACCTGAAAATATATTATTACCATACACATACTTCTCATTTGTTTCTTTATTATTTGCGTACTCTTCTAATAATGGCACTCTATATGCTAATCTATTCTCTGATATAAGATGTATTTCTTCATAAGCTGTTCCATTTTGTTGTTTTTGCTCATCTGGAGTTCTTAAAGTAGGATTTTTTAATAAATCTCCATTTGAATCTTTTGCTTCAGCATAATTATCAAAATAATCTCTTGCTAAATCATTTGAATCATAATAATAACAATGACGAGAACTATTTAAACTATTTTGGTATGTTGGAATATGATTAATATACCACTTTGCAAGTGTCATTATCCCTGACATTAGTTTTTCGTCATAATCTAAATCATTTGTTTCTTCTTCGTATTCAATTATATCTTCTGTCTCTGACCACCCATCTTCTTCATTATTTAAATCGAATCCATTTAGACTTTTTGAAAGAACATAATATGACTTAATACTATGTGCTTCCTTTAATCCATTGATGTTGTAATCATAATTTAATAATCTTTTTAATGCAACTGAATTATATGATTGTATTGGATTTAATATGCTATTAAATGTATCTATTACTTTTGTGAAATTAAATAAATATTTTGGAAGTACACTTTCCCATACACTTACCCACTCATCTTTTGATACCGTGTTTCTTACATCATCAATACACTTTTTTATAGTATTTGATTTTTTAGCACTCATACCTATTACTTCATATTTAATTTTACCACTATAATCTATTTTTTTTATTCTATCTACATAATTTGAACCAATATATTTTTTATAGTCATATTGCAAATTATCAAATATACTGTCATTATAAAGTGCTCCTGATCTACTAAAACCATCATCTTTATTATATATTTTAGGATACAAATCATCCTCATTTATTACATTCTTTATCTCTGCATATGCACCTGTTCCACTACTGTTACAATTTGTGGCTCCAAATGTATAAGCATATACTTCGCCATCATCTTTTAATTTTGCTGCTACTTCAGCCGCTATGCCACCAGCTACACTATAGCCGCATACCCAATAACAATAATCATTAACTGTTACTGATTTGTTGTCTCTTACATATTTTATTATGTCTTCTACAATATTATTATAATAATTTTTAACTTGCTCTTTATTAAAATTAGATAAAAGCTTATTATGATTTTTTTCTGTATCAAATCCACCTAAAAATACTCCATATACATCTTTATATCTTTTAACAGATTTTTTATTTGCACCTACTTGTATTGTCTTTTTAGAAAGATAAAAATTTCCACTTATATTCTCTGTATCGCTGATTTTGAATGTTGATTTTTGAAGTGGAATAGAAAATCCCAAATTTTTCAAATAACTATTTATTCCAGTAGAAACATTATGCATAGGAGCTTCTTCACCATTTGCAAGATTGCATATCATTAAAGACATCGTTGATAATTCATCATTATACTTATTATTATCTATAAAAAAATATCTAAAATCTGATGTAAATTCTACATCTCCAATATTTGTTTCACTACCTTTAAATGTACCATCAATTTTATTGCTATCTATATTATCATGTAAACCATCAAAATCAGTATCATTAAGCATTGGGTTACTATCATAATCTCGTGTTTTATAATACACTTTCCCTCCTTCATATTTAAGATGTCCCCAAACTACATTACCACCTGAATCTTCATATTTCCCTTGTTTTGTACACAAATCATCCATTACTTCAGAAAAATCCTTGTTAGTTTTTCCTTGATTATGCATATCATCATAATATTTATTCATTGGTACCGTTATATTTACCCATTCTGTAATATTTGTTAGTTCTATCAAATCTGAAATTCCATCATCATCACTTTTCCCATCTATATTAAGTGTATGATCAAATTCTAGTACTTGAAAATCTGATAATACGCAAGTATTAGTATTTTTATCTTCTTGTGTTCCTAATTGCAAATTTTCTGTTATAAAATTAATGCCTACATTATAATCTTTTATGACATCACCTATGTGGCTATTTTCCATCATATATTTCGCCATAAGCTCATTTCGTACCACATTTTCTTTATAATCTCCTATTCCCACAATAGTTTCCAAATAGTCTTGTGTTGCTTCAAATTGTTGACTTATACTATAATCTGATTTAATTATTGTATCTATAGTTGCACCAAGAAGTGGATTTCTACTATTTCCCCTTTTATTTTCATATTTTTCAATTGTTTTACTATACCATTCTTCTAATTCTTCTAATGTCATATCTATATTGTCACATAGTTCTGCTTCATCATAACTACCAAATATTGATTCATATTCTTCATACCATAAATCATTACTCGATGATTCACTCCATCCATTAATACATGCTAGATATGCGTATTTCGCTATTTCTTTTGGACTATTTTTTATTTCAGATACATTTGTATTTTCTAAAACATATAAAAAAGGCACTATATCACCGTGTTTTATTTCACAATTTGGTGATGAATTTTGATTAGTTGTAAAAATATAACTTGTCATTGCAGTTAAAAACTCTTTTCCATCACTTACTAATTTATTTGTATTGAATACGAGACAGGCTCCTTTATTAGTGTATTTTTCAAAAAAATACAAATCTTGATATAGGTTAAATGTTTCACCCAAAAATGCAGTCATATTAGTCCAAAAGAAGTCTATAAATATTTTAGTCTTATTTGTTAATACTTGTCCACTATATGTACATAGTTTAGTATAATCACAACTACTTGCTTCATTAGGCCCAGGATATAAACAACAAGCTGTAGTCATATTTGGATTTAATGTATAGCAATATTGTATAAAATAAAATAATGATGTATCTACTTTAAAAACATAATTTCCATATCCTTGCATTTTAGCACTATTTGTTTGAAGATCACGACCTGGTCCTGGGTTTGCATATTCATAGAAATTATTTGGCATCTCTTCTTTTATTTTTTTATTGTAGCCATTAGCTTTTATATGAAATTTAATGCAATCAGTATAAATACTATATATTTTGTTACCAAAAGTAATACTTTTTAATGTCAAAGTCGTAGTACAATATGTTTTTATAATAAAAAATATTATAACACATATAGGTACAAAAAGAAATAAATACAATTTAAATTCTTTAGATTTCATTCTTCTTCTCCTTATTCACCTATGTTTTCTAAATAGCCATTTTTTATTACATTTACTATTTCATCAATATACATTATTTTTATATTAATAGTAATATCAGTATGTCCCATACAACATACATAAAAATGTCCCTGACAGTTCCAGTGTTCATGTCCCATACAATCATAATGTCCTCCACAACCTATAGGGCTATCACTACAATCATGATCTCCATTGCCTTCATATGTGCATATAGAATGTGGCTCATTTTTTTCACAATCACCCTCACTTCCCATTATATATTTACAACTTGATTCTTCATCTGATACACCATGATAGCAAAGTTCACTATCAAGTTCACAACCTTTGCCATTATGACCACATATAACACATTCATCTTGTGGACTTACAATATCAAAATCTTCTTCGCTGTAATCTTCTAATTCATTATGTGGATTTATTTGAAATGGTTGTAAATCTATTCCTGTATCCTTATATCTATTATCCTCTTCATTGCAGTAGTAAAAAAACACTCTGCACCCTTTCTCACAAGAATAAAGCTGTATCGTTGTTCCTGTAAAAGTATGTGACATTTTAAATAATTGTTTTAGTAATTCTGGTGCTTTTTCTTTAATATTTATATTATCTACATTATTACCATCTCTTGTACCTTTTTGGTCTAAAAGCATTGACATTACAATTAAAATATCTTGAAGATTAGATTCTCCATTATCTCTCCCGTCAGTTTTAGCATATTTTATTGTAACACCATTTTTAAATTCATCAGAATCAATAAAAGTAGACCAATCATCAGTACTATCAGGATAATCATTATATGAATCATCAGTATCTGACTTTTTATCATTATCATCTGTCGTGATATTACTCCCATTTGAATGTTTTTTTATTTTGCTAGTATTAAGATTTGGATGTATATGATTAAATACTCCATAATGAATTTTCTCACCTGCTCGATTTGTTCTATTGGCATAATCTTGTATATACGCACCTATTTGATTTTGAAAATCAATAGACAATTCTTTATATTTTTCTCCAAATTCTCTTAATTCTTCTTCAGTAAAAATTTGAACTGATTTCTCTACACCTTCAAAAAACAACATCTCTTGAAGAAACATATTAGAAGCTATGCCACCAAGTAACACAACTAATACAAGCCCTATACCAAAATATATAATTTCTTTAGGCATAGTTACTCTTGGTAGTTTTTTTAATAAATTTTTAAAGTTGAAATTAGACATTTTTCTAATTAATAAAAATATTTAAATCCTGTATATATGCATTACTATCTATTAACACATATATTCCACTATAGCAATTTGATATAAGACTATTCCCAGATAAATAAAAACCTGGAACTTCAACTAACTCACCACTTTCCCACCTATAAATAGAAATACGACTTTTAATGCTTGAGTATTTGGTTAAATCATATACTATTTTGAGCCCATCAGCATTTACATATTTTGTTGTAATAACAATAGGGATTCCAATAATGTATTGAAGAGAATCAAAATAACTATCACTTGATATTTTAGCTGAAACATTTTCATCAATATCTCCTACAAGTTCGCCTTTGAAAGTTATGGGGATAGCACTTTCTATTGTAAGATTTTTAGGAAGAACGCTATCACTTAAGATTTGATTTACTTTCGTATTTGCATCATACGGATCATTAGGATTTAAATTTAATTTAAGTTCTACATCATCACGAAGTCCATCACCATCTGTGTCTTCATTTGTTGGATCTAATGTATATGTTCTTAAGCCATTTTGTGTTTTTATTCCATTTACTTCATCATAATCAGATATTGAATCAAAATCCGTATCTACTAAATCATATTGCGTTCCATTATTATATTCTTCTATATTAGTTAGCCCGTCTTTATCAAAATCTTCATCACCATCTAAAATACTATTATTATCTGTATCTTCTCTCATTGGGTCGGTATATGTAAAATGCACCTCATCTCCATCTGGGATACCATCAGAGTCGGTATCTTTGTTATTAAGATCTGTTAGATATAATATTTCTAAATAATCAGGTAAATTATCATTATCGCTATCAAGTGTTAAATCTGTTACTTCCGCAATTACATTTTCAAAATAATACTCCACTTTTACTGTAAAACTACAATCTAAATCCCAATATGTACATCTTGTATTTACTTCTTTATTATAAATAATATTTTCTATATAAGTATTAGATGCATATGTTCTTTGATTAATCATAAGAGCAAGTAGCCCTAGTATTATAAATATAGATAAATACTTAGAGCCACCTTTACTTTTTGCTTTTACTATAAAGCACACAAATATTATTATAAAAATACATACTAAAACTATTATCAGAATAATTAATAGTGTGGCATTTGCTCCTCTTGTAAAGTTCTCTTTCTCTTTACTTAGTCTTCCAACATCTTCATTACTTGATAATCTTTCTTGTTTATTTTTTTCTTTCCTAAATTTTTTTAATTCTTCAAACTCTTCTTTTGTAATCTCGTATGCGTGATGTCCTATATTGTATTTGTTTATTCTACTTTGATATCCATCTTTAAATGTTATATGTGTATCTATTGGTGTTTCGGGTCTTTCATTTATAAAATTATCATGCATAGTTACAGAAATCTTAGTATCCTTAAGTGGTTCTATCTCTTGATATTCACTTAGTAGATTAAGTGCATTAAATCCACCACCTGTATAAATCTCTTTAATTTTATAATGAAGTTTTGCATACCTGTTCTTATTCTCAATTTTTATTTCTATATTTATTTCATCTTTATAATCATATGTTCTTTTTTGGGGATTTACTTCTATAGAAATACTATTATTACTATATGAATTAGCAAATGTAAAATTAAATAGCAAAAATAAAAACAATAATGTATATATTACAAATATCCATATTTTTTCTTTTTTATTTTTAATTAACATTTTCATAAATTTTTATCATCAAAAAATATTTTTATTTAATACTTGTATTTAACTTATCACTTGTATTAGCAAGTTTATAAAATAAATTATTTTTATCATAATGGTTTTCAAATGGTACTACTACCCTTGTACCTTTGCCTCTACTACTATATACATAAATTAGCCCTGTTCCACTATCTTTATTCCTTATATAATTCACTTCTTTTTCTGTTAAAAGTAATATTTCTTTTAATAGTCTAATATCTGATTCTTGCAAAGATAATGATACTAAAAATCCTGTGTTTGCTATAATATCTCTTCCAAAAAATGAATTCATTACATCTTCTGGGTTTTGTGTTATTCCCATTGGACAGCCATGCGACTTTCTAAGCATTTTCCATAGTTTTGACATAAATGATGCTGTGTCATCATTTAAAAACATTAAATGAAACTCATCTATTATTATATCTGTGTCTATTCCTTTTGCTCTATTTTTTGATATTGTAAGCCATATATTATCAAGTAATACTTCCATTGCCATAGGGCGTAGTTCTTTTCCAAGATTACTTATATTGTAATTTATTACTCTATTTTTTAAGTCAATATTAGACTTGCCTCTAAATAATGTACAATGAGATGTTTTACTATAATACTTTATTGCTTTTAATAATTCTTTGTCATCCTCTGATGAATCGTAAGATATTACTCTTTCAAGTTCTTTCTCAAAATCTTCTATAGTTGGTATTTTACTCTTATCTGTAATCCAATCTTTATAAATTTGTGCTACTGCTATTGACACAGTAGTTCTTTGCCCTGCTGATAATGTTTTTTTTTGCATAAGTCCACATACTGATAAAATCATATCTTCTTTGTCTGCAAGTGGATTTTCTCCATAACTATCATCTATATCAAATAAATTTATATGATTAACTCCTCCTGCTTCTATATTTATTACTTGCCCTTTTATTTCTTTTACTATTGGTACATATTCACCTGATGCATCTATTATGATCGCTGACCTATTATCATCCCTTAAAACCCTACTATAAAGTGTCTGTTTTGATATCATTGACTTACCCTTACCTGTCATACCAAACAATAGCATTGAGTAATTATCGCCATTCATTACATCATATACTATAGGATTATTTGTTATAAGATTTCTACCATAATAATCTCCTTTTTCATCTATTAAATCCATTGCATTAAATGGAATAAATCCAGATAGCCCCTCGCTATTTATGCATCTTGTATAAAGTGTTTGATTTATTCCATATGGCATAATTGTATTAAATACTTCTTCTTGCATTCCTATTGACTCTTCAAAATATATCCCTACAAGTGTTGCATTATTTATACATGCATAAACATTATCCTTACATTCTTCATATGAATCACCATATATTAATGCATAAAGCCCCATATCAAATAGTCCATCATTTTTTGTTCTTATTGATTCATTTATATTTATTGCTTCTTCTCTTCGTATTTTTAGATTCTGTGGTATTAAATCTATTGATACATTTGATTTGCTTAGATTTCCTTGTATGTCATATATTTCACCCTCAATATTTGATAGTTCTCTTCCTATTAATTTGTTTGTTGTTAGTGCATCTATTGGTCTCTCTTTAAGAGCTATTACTATAGGAAAATTATTGTTTGTTAATTTTTCTAATACTTCTGTTGTGATTCTTTTATTTATATCTACCATATGAAGTGCTATAATATATTTACTATTCATTTTTATAAAATCATTTTTAAATACCATATCGTGTGGTGCTATAAGTTCTCGTGCACTTATGCCTAAATCTTCTATCGTTTTCTTTGATATCATATCAAAGTCATCATCTTTTACTTTATCTTCTATTCTATCCCTATTATAAAAATAATATAAAAACTTTAACATATCATCAGCATTAAGTGGTATAAGCCTTGCATTTGCTATAGACTCAAAATTTCTTACTACTACATCACTTAATAATTGCATCCTATTCATTGCATTCTCTTTATACTTTTTCTTAACTTTATCTTCTGTGAATGCTATGACTAAATATTTATCTTTTACTAGTGTTTCTGTACTACTATTTTTCTTTATGTTTTCATTTATTCCATCTCTTATATGATTCAAATTATCGGCTTTATGTTTTAGTAAGACTTTTTCTTCTATAAATCTATATGCTAATTTCTTACTATCAATAATTAACGATATCTCTACATTTTTGTCAGTTGAATTAAGCACATTTTTATATGCCTCTTCTATTACCGATTTATCATCTGATAAATTATAATTTATATCTGATATTTTAAATACTTTTACATATCTACTACCATAACTTAGTATTTCACTGTCATATATCTTCTCAACTAAAATTGAGCTAGCTATTGTGATCCTTTCTCTCTCTAAAAGCTCTAACTTTGGTTTCTTATCTTCCATCTATAATATTTCCTCTATCTTATTTACTTTCCTATAAAAATTATATGAATTTCTTGCTTCTAAATTTTTTATTGATTCAAAAAGCTTATGCTTTTTATCTACTTCTAACAAATCAATAATACTTTCTTTTGCTTCATTTAATATATTTTTACTTTCATATAAAAATATATCTACTTTTCCATCATTTGATATAAATACTACTTTATCTTTATCATATACAAAACTTTTTATTTTTGTTTTATCATATAAATTTAATTCGTATATGTTTCTTTCATCTGCGCTTATAATTTCTTTTAACAATTTTATATCATCTACTCTTTTTGCACTATGTTTTCCATACTCTTCAAATATATCTATTTCATTTTTAAATGTACTATATTTTTTTGATTTTAATATCTTTCTTATACTTTTTAATTCTCTTAGTTCTTTTTCTTTATTCTTTACTCCTACAGCTTCTCTAATCTTTTTCTCTTGTGTGAGTTCCATACTTTTACAATTTATTCGAAATATTGCATATTGCTCTTTTTTATATGATACATACTCTGTGAGATATAAAATTCCTTTGTTTTGTAAAAATTCTTTTAATTTTATTATTTCATTCTTGTCTTTTAATTTATAATATCTTATAAGTTCATATTTTTTATCTTTAACAACTATATCCACTGGTTTATATTTATTAATTCTTACTTCCCTTGACAAGATATTATTATTTACAAACACTTTGAAGTAATCATCTACTTTCATACCATATATTCTTTTAAATCCAAAAAATAAAAATGGTATTACAATTAATCCTGCAAAAAATGCTAGGATTATTACTCTTGTAAAGCCTAATACTATTCTAAAATAGTATAAAAATGCTATAGCAATGATTAAACCTAATAAAACACATATGCACTCTCTTAAGTCCATATTGCCTATTATTTTATCTTTGTTTTTTCTTAAGTCATTTGGTATATTAATCATTATTTAACTCCAAACGCTCGCTTTGATATTGTTTTACTTCCTATTAAAGTTATAAGCTTTGCAGTTTGAACTGATACAAATATAATTGCAAGTGATAAGTAGTTTCCTTTTGCACTCATTACATCACTTAGTATTTGCTTTAAATATGGATTACATACTATTTTGAAGAAATATAATATTAACACTATTACAATTTGCTGGAAAGCAAGTGCTATTATATTTTTTGTATAATTTATTAGCCTACTATCCTTTAGCCCATGCACTACATCTGATATTGATAATACATATACTGATGCATATGTGAGAAGTTTTATTGCATTTTCCATTACTATTACTACTATTCCTAGCTTACTTACCCATGCTATTACCCAAGGCACAAAATATAGGTTCCTTAGTGCTGCTTCTTTACTTCGTGCTATAGTTTCATCTATAAGTGCTGTTCCATCAAATACTTTTTCTGCATCAAGGATCCTGAAGCTTATTGTATTAGCATCAAATATTCCACTTATATCAGTTATCCCTGTAACACTATCTGTTATATCTACTGCAAAATATAATACAAATCTAAAAAGTGCTAAAATAAAATATATTATTGATCGCATCCAATATATAAGTATTAGGCAAGTAATAAATGCTACATACTTTTTTAGCATTCTTTGACTAAAAAATCCATCATCTTTTAATACTTGGTTTTCTTCATAATTCTTTATTATAAAATTTGTCATTAGAAATATGAGTGCTACACCTACAAAAAATGAATACAAATCACTATGCGTAAACTCACTAAACCCTACTACTACTCTATTAGAAAAAGTAAATATAAGCTCTGATGGGTTAGCAAAAGAAAGTGCTACCTCTCCACCACTTACATTAAAAATCTCTGCAATCATATCACGAAATGTTGCAAAATTATTTTCAAGTTGTTCTAATTGTGTTTTGTCCATTAGATGCTAAATAAGTCTTTTGCCCAACCTAGAACTACAAATACTAGTACTCCTCCAATTAAACAAAATACACCTGCTATTATATGATGCACTGCTTTACTTTTTGATTCACCAAATCCTCCTCTTGCATCTGCATCCCTAAATGATAAAAAGCCTTTGTAAAATTCAATCCCACCCATAATAACAGCAAATGCTCCTAGTGCTCCAAAAAATAAATCAAGACCATCGTTTACTATAGACTTCACTTCAGTAAGCGTTGGCGCATCAACATTTGTAGCAGAAGCAAATGTTATAAAAATGAGTGAAAATACACTTATTACTGTTGCTATTGTAAATGCTCTCTTCTTAAACATATATTTTCTCCTAATGTTTAATACTTATTTTTTATTTAATATCATTTAATGTAGTATCAAATGCAGGTCCATCTTCCCATATTTGTTTTTTCTTCTTCAATTCTTCATCAAATGCAGGTCCTGTAACTTTATCCCTTGCTTTATCTTCTTTAGCCATATAATTTTTATCAATTAAATCAATTTCTTCATATTCTATAAACTCATAATCATCTAAATAATAATCATTTTCTTCGTATTCATCTAAATCTATCTCTTCTATTTCATAATAAATACCTAATTCTTTTAATAATCTTATCTCCTCTTCTTTCTCCTTTTTCTCTTCTAGTTCTTCTTTATATGCTTTCTTATCAAAACCATATTTTAAATTTCTTAAATAACATATTCTCTTTTTACTATCTCCAGTAGTTGATATATAAAACTCTATACTTTTTACTGACCTATTAAATGTAAAAGAAAATCTTATTGGCTCATTATAATTAAACAAAGAAGTGGAGTATAATGGTTCATCTTTATATATATTGTCATGCTCTTTGTCATATACATACAAAGTGCATCTCGTACTATTATCTGCATTTGTAACTTCTTGATTTGTGATTAGTCCTGTTATTTTGTTAAAATTATTACTTGGATTATAAAATACTACAATACTTCCATCATCTTTAAGTGATGAAACTCCTCTCCACTTACTACCATTATATATTGTTCCATTTGTTGTTTTCTTAAAACCTTTAGAGTATTCTATATAATTAAGCATATTCCTATCCATAGTGTTATCATATATTCTAGACTTAAACATATTTTTCGCTTTAGGACTGTATATTACAGAAGATGTTGTTTTTATCTCATAACTTTCTTCTATTATTATTTTTGGTCTTGTTGCTACCTTATATATTATTGGCTCTAAATCTAAGTCAACTTCCCTACCATTAATATCAACTATTTTATAATCTTTTGTTACTGTATCTACTAATATTTTTCCTTGTTCATTAAAAAAATAATTATACCCTACTCCACTATTATCTATATCAATTATATGCCACTTATTGTTTTCTAAATGCTCTTCATAAAACATATTTTGCACTTTTTTTACATTAGGATTATTTTCTTTTTTATTTACTACTATATCCTCATTATTTTTAGTTCCAGTAATTAATTCATTTATTTTAGTACCTGCATTTGTAATAGTATTTTTAAATGAATACCACCAAGGCACATTTTCAACTGCCTTTTCTTCTTCTTTCTTTATTAATTTTATTTCTACTGTATTATTTCCTTTCTTTTCTTCAATATATTATCTTTTTACTATTGATTCAATTGCTTTGGGATTATATACTATATCACGAACATATTTCTTTTCATTTAATAAAAAATCAAAAATATTACACTTTACTATTAATATTATTGAAAGAGTAAGAAAAATAATAGATATACTTATTACTCCTATTTTTATTATTATAAGCTTCTTACTTACTTCATCATTCATCATCTTCCTTTATTTTCTTAAATCTTCCATTATGTATGTATATTCTTCGTGATGTACTTCTTTTGGATTTTACTTTTAGTTCTACTTTTTTAGAGTCAAATAATTTTTCAGAGAATTCTTGCGGATTATCTTCTACAAATTCATCCAGCGTTTCATATAGTATCCCATCTACATATACTTCTAAACTTATTTCTTTTTCATCTTCAACATGTGCTTCTTCTGCTACCTCAAAATACATATAATTATTATTTTTTAAATTAAATGACACTTTAGCACCACTTCCATGAAGCTCTATGCAATCATCCCATACCGCCCCACCATAAATTACTACATTATCTACATCTATTTTACAATTTACTTTTGTATCTACATAATTTTCTATTTTCTTTCCTGCTACTATGTTTTTTTCTTTTCCATTATTTTTACTAATTCCTATTGATGTTACTCCTGTATCTCCTGCATAAATCACTTGGTTTGATATTAATGGTGCTATTGGGCCTATGAAATCATCATCTATTTCTACAGTTTTGATTACTCCTTTGTTTTCATTGTTTTCACTTGGATGCTTTTTATTATCAGTAGGGCTATCAAACAAATTTTTATTGTTTTCTTCTATAAAAACATCCGGTGTTCCATCTCCATATCTTATTCTCCCATTTAACATCTTTTCTACTACAAATCCATTCTCTATTAATTGACCTTTTTCATTAGTAGCTCTTCCATCTTCTGATATGAAATTAATTACTATATGCCCTAATGAATCAAATCTATAACACTCTTTTATTGAATCTCCATTAAAATCTACATAACACCAGGTATCTTTTGCATATTCATTATTTGATAGTTTATACATCTCAAATCCATCTACTTTTTCTACTGTGCCTGCATACAAAGTATGGCTCCTTATTAAAAGAATTATAACTGCTAAATATAAACTTATATTTAATTTGTAATGCAATTATACCCCCTATATTAATGCTGAAATTATAATAACATCTATGCTTAGCAACACTTGTTCCGTTATGGTGATAAATTTTTACTCTTCTATTTATTTTTTTACTAAAATTATCAATTAGATTTGGATTACAAAGGCTTTATTATAAAATTTATTATCTTTTCACCATTGATTTATGAGATTGACAAATCTCTTTTCTTTTAATGGGTAAATAAAATAATCGTATGTTTTTTTATATCTCTTTTTTCAAAAAACACACAATTATTTTATTAAATTTCGTTAAAATTTTATTTTTATATTGATTTTTTTAGTTTTTTATAGTAAAATAGTAATTACTTAAATAAGTAGTAATAAATTTAGCATCATAACGGAACTTATGATGCTATTTTTTTTTGTAATTTTTCATACATCATACTTTCTCTTATCTCACTAATCGGCTTTCTTAGATATATTCTCGTTGTTTCTATTTTTTGATGACCCAAGATATCTGCTAAATTATATATCGCTATTTCGCTATATGCTTTCAAATAATCTATTGCAAATTTATGCCTGAATGTATGCGGATGTGCTTTCTTCTTATCTATTTCTAGTGATATTATAAAATTATGAATTTCCCTATATAGGTATGACCTATGTACTCGTTTTTTATTTCTTGTTATTATTATTGGTCCACTATTAATATTATTTTCTATACAATATTCTAGTAGTATCTTACATAAATCAGGTGGTATAGGGACTTCCCTCTCTTTTCCTTTATTATATATTTCTGCTATGCCTTTTTGTATTGCTTCGTATGTTATATACTCCATCTCAGATATTCTTATTCCTGTTTGAAATAAAATCCTAAGTGTCATATATAATCTTTTATTCTTCTTTTTCGCTTCATTAAGGATAATCTCTATTTCCTCATCCGTGAATATTTCATTATCATGTAAGAATGTATGTTTTTTTACATTTAATAACTTTACACAAAAATCAGATAGATTTATTTTTTTCAAATATCTATTGATACCATTCAGCTTAATATTAATTGTTTCTTTACATCTATATTTTTCTTTTAGTAAAGCTAGATATAATAAAATATCATCTTTTGTGAAATGTTCATGTTTATTTTTACTTCCTAGATAATTACAAAATTCTTTTACTGCTAGTGAGTAATTCTTTATTGTACTTTCACTCTTTTGATCTCTCCGTAATTCTTTTTCAAATTCTTCAATACTTAATTCTATCATTGTTTGTCCTCCTTATTTTAGGTCTTATTGACCTTTTATTTTTATTTTAAAGCATAAAAAAAAAGTGCTGTTGCACTTCCAATTTAAGAGAAATGTAGTAAAAATACTTTTTAAATATTTACTTTGTATATTTCTCTTTCATTGTAAAATCATTTTACCATATTTTTTAAAAATATCAAGTATTTTTTTCAATAGTATTAATTTAGTAGCATATTGATATTAAAAAAAAGTTATGATATAATTAATAAATATTATATAAAAATGGAGTAAAAATGGCTAGATTTAAAAAAGTTGAAACAAATATTAAAGATGTAATAATTATAGAAAATGAACCTTTTTTTGATAATAGAGGATACTTTTATGAAACTTACAATAAAAAAGAATATGAACAAATCGGAATTAAAAAAGAATTCATACAAGACAATCAATCTATGTCAAGTAAAGGTGTTTTGAGAGGATTACATTTTCAAATTAATTTCCCTCAAGCAAAACTATTACGGTGTATCTATGGTGAAGTATTTGATGTATGTGTTGATTTAAGAAAAGGATCTTCTACATTTGGTCAATATGTAAGTACTATTCTTTCAGAAAAAAATCACAAGGAATTCTATATTCCAGAAGGATTTGCTCATGGATTTCTTGTTTTATCAGATAAAGCTGTATTTTCTTATAAAGTAACAGACTATTATCATAGTAATGATGAGGGTGGTATAATTTGGAATGATCAAGATATAAATATAGATTGGCCAATACAAAATGATTTTATTCTTTCTTTTTCAAATAAAGATACAAAATGGGGTTCGTTTAAAGAATACTTAAAAAATTATAATTAATTTTTATATTAAAAAACAAAGTATTATTTGTACATATCAATACTTTGTTTTTTTATTTTATAATACTTTTGATAGAAAACTTTTTAATCTTTCATTATCTGGATTATTAAAAAAATCATTTGGTGGAGCTTCATAAGAAAATTTTCCATTCTCAAGAAAAATAATTCTATTAGCTACTTCTCTTGCAAAACCCATCTCATGAGTAACAAGAACCATTGTCATATTATCTTTTGCTAATTTTTTAATTACATCTAATACCTCTCCCACCATCTCTGGGTCAAGAGCAGAAGTTGGTTCATCAAAAAGCATAACATCTGGATTCATCATAAGAGAACGCACAATAGCAACTCTTTGTTTTTGTCCACCAGATAATTGATCTGGGTAAGCATCAATTTTTTCTTCAAGTCCGACTTTATTCAATAATTTTTTTGCTTCAATAATTGCATCTTCTTTTTTTATTTTAAGAAGTGTAGTTGGGGCCATAATCAAATTATCTAAAATATTCTTATGTGGAAATAGATTGAATTGTTGAAAAACCATTCCCATTTTTTGTCTTATTTTATCAACATTACATTTTTCATCAAGTATATCAACGCCTTCTATGAAAATATGCCCTGATGTAGGCTTTTCTAACATATTTAAGCATCTCAAAAAGGTAGATTTTCCTGAACCTGATGGACCCACTATACATACAATATCATTCTTGTTTATTTCAAGTGAAATATCATCCAAAACTTTTAATCCATTAAATTCTTTATTTAAATTTTCTACTTTAATTATAGTATTCATTTACTCACCTTTCTGTTTTGCGTAAATTTTTCTCTATTAATCCAACTAAATGAGTAAGTATAGATGTGATTATTAAATATATTAATGCTACTAATAATAATGGCATCCAAGGATCGAATGTTCTTGATTTTATTATATCTCCGCCTTTTGTTAAATCTTGAACAGCAACATACCCTGCAACAGATGTTTCTTTAATTAATGCAATAAATTCATTTAATAATGCTGGTAATACATTTTTGAAAGCTTGTGGAATTATTATTTTTTTCATTGTTTGTGAATAACTAAATCCAAGTGATCTTCCAGCTTCCATTTGCCCTGGATCTATTGACATTAATCCTGCTCTAAAGATTTCAGCTACATAAGCAGCAGAATTAATACCAAAACCCACTATCGCTATAAAAATACCTGGTATTTCTCTTGATGTAAATATACAAAAGAATAAAATCATTAATTGTACTACTACTGGAGTTCCTCTTATAATAGTAAGATATACTTTGCATATATTATTTAAAATTTTTAAACGACCAGTATTTTCATGATTAGTGCGTACTATAGCAATACAAAGTCCTAAAATGATTCCTATTAATAATGCAAAAAATGTAATAATTAATGTATTTTTTAAGCCATTTACTATGTATAAATACCTTGAATCTTTTATGAAATTTATATATATAGCATTTTTAAAATTTATCATAATTAATCATGAATATATTTTGCTATTATACTGTCAAAAGTACCTGAATTTTTTAGTTCGCTAATTGTTTCATTTATTTTAGATAATAATTCATTATTTCCCTTTTGTACAGCAATTGCATAATCTTCTTCTGCATAAGCAGAATCCATAATTTTTATTCCATTATTTGCTTTTACATAAGATTTTGCTGGCTCATTATCAATTATTACAGCATCAATTTTATTGGAAATTAAAGCAGCTACAGCATCAGCTCCAGTTTTAAATCTTTGAATATATTCATCACCATAATCAGAAGTAGCATAAATATCTCCAGTAGTACCTTGTTGCACTCCTATTAATTTATTATTTAAATCATCCAATGATTTAATATTAGAATTTTCCTTGATTATAACAGATTGAACAGCTTTTGTATAAGAATCTGAAAAATCAACTTGTGTTAATCTGTCTTCTGTAATTGTCATACCTGCAGCACCAATATCTGCTTTTCCATTTATTACTGATGGTATAATTGCATCAAAATTAATATCCATTATTTCTAATTCCATTCCTAATTTTTGAGCAATTGCTTTAGCTATTTCTACATCTATACCAACAATTTCATTTCCTTCTTTATATTCATAAGGTTGGAATTCAGCATTAGTTGCCATAACTAATTTTTTTTGTGTGCTTGTATTAGAGCAGCCTACAATTGACAAAATCACTACTAAACTAATAATAATACTTAATAAAACTTTTTTCATAATACACCTCTTTATTTTTGATTTTTTTTTAAAAAAATAGCTATTGAATTTTTTCAATAGCTACATTATACATATTATATTCATAATGTCAAGCATTTTATGCAAAAAATATATATATTTATGTATAAAGTATGCATAAACTGCATAAAATCAATTGTTTAGTACTCTTTCTATTATATCTTGTGAAAATCCTTTTCTATAAAGATATGAAAATATTTTTGCTCTTTCTTTATATTCCAAATCATTTTTTATATTATAATAATCATAATATTTTTTTAATA